>NZ_JAACYW010000342.1 GCF_015356825.1 Catenulispora rubra
GCTCAGCGCCCCGCTGTTCACCCCGTTCACGATCGCCGCGGCCGCCGCGTCGCCCTGCGCCGGGTCGCCCGAGGAGCACAGCAGCAGGTCCATGCCCGCCTCGGCCGCCGACAGCGCGCGGTTCGCGGCGCTGCCGTAGGCCTGGAGCGCGCCGGCTTCCAGGGCGTCGGTGATCGTCACGCCCTTGAACCCGACGCGGCCGCGCAGCTCCTGCTGCACGATCGTCGAGGACATGCCGGCCGGGTGGTTCGCGTCCAGGTTCGTGTACACGGCCCAGGACAGCATCACCAGCTTCACGCCGTTCTGCACCGCCGCCGCGTACGGCAGCTCGTCGATGGTGCGCAGGTTGTCCAGCGACACCGTCAGCGTCACCGGGCGCTCGTCGGTGTTCGCGCCGTTCGGCGCCGAGCCCAGGCCCGGGAAGTGCTTCGCGGTGGCTGCCACGCCGCTGTTCTGCTGCGCGGTCAGGAACGCCGAGGCCAGCTGGGAGACCGAGTTCGGGTTCTCGCCGAAGGAGCGCTGGGCGGCGTCGATGAAGTCGCCGGGGGTGCGCGAGACGTCCAGTACCGGCGCCAGGTTCAGGTTCATCCCGACGCCCGACATGTTCTGCGCCGCCTCGGTGCCCGCGGTGGTCGCGGCGCCGACCGGGTTCGAGCTCTGGCCGACCTGCTTGGCCGAGATGTACGGCTGCCCCGGCAGCCGCTTGACGATGCCGCCCTCCTGGTCCGTCATCAGCAGCAGCGGCAGGTGCACCGGGCTGGCCGCCTGCGCCTGGCGCAGCTCGCTGATGACGCCGGTGATCTGCGACTCGCTGGAGATGTTGCCGCCGAAGAAGATGACGCCGCCCACGTCGCCCTGCCGGATCAGGGTCAGCAGGTGCTGCGGCGGCGTCAGGCCCTGGTAGGAGTAGATGACCCGCTGCCCGGCCTGCTGCTGGAGCGTCAGGTTGCCCGACGCGGCCGAGGAGCTGGACGGCGTCGTCGGCGGCGCGGAGGACGACGAGCTCGACGACGAGGACGACGAGGACGAGGAAGAAGACGAAGACGACGAACTACTCGGCGTGGAACTCGAAGACGACGTCGAAGAAGGCGTCGACGACGAAGAACTCGAACTCCCGTTCGCCGCCGACTTCGACCCGCCGCTGGAGCACGCCCCGCTCAGCAGCCCCACCGCCGCCACCAGCGTCACCGCCGCCACGCCGCCGGTCCTCTTGCGCCGTCCGCTCCGCATCCCAGCTTCAGCCATGGACTCCACCTTGGCCAATGCCGCCCCGAGATGCCAGCCGACTGGGCTGTTTCGGTGCGTCGCGGCATTCACGACTGCCGAATCAGCCCAGCGGAGGAACAGCCGCCCAAGAGCCCCCGACGTCCCTCGCCGACCGCCCCTAAGAAGCCTTCACAGCCTGCCGACTCGGCGCCGGCATCAGCTCCACCGCCCGGATCCGCTGTGCCCGCTGCGGCGAGGCCGGAGCCAGGATCACCTCGTCCGCGACGGTCTGCTTCGCCAGCCGCTCCAGGTACTCCGCGGCCTGCTCCGGCGTCCCGGCGGCGGTGACCCGCATCATGCCCCGCACGTGCTCCCCGGCCGGCGTGGCCAGCAGCTGGTCCAGCTCAGCGTCGCTGAGCTCGGCGTCCGCGCGCAGCAGGAACCGCTTGGCCCGCCACCGCAGCGCGGCCTGGTACTGGACCTCGGCCTCCTCCTCGGTGTCGGCCGCGATCAGGTTCGCCGCCACGATCAGGTACGGCTCCGGGTTCCCCGGGCTCGGCCGGTACTCCGCGCGGTAGATCTCGGTGGCCGTGGCCAGCGCGTCCGGCGCGAAGTGCGAGGCGAACGCGTACGGCAGCCCCAGCGCGGCGGCCAGCTGCGCCCCGAACAGCGATGAGCCCAGGATGTACAGCGGCACGTTCGACCCGTCGCCCGGCGTGGCCCGAACCCCGGGGATCCGCGTTTCGCCGGTCAGGAAGCCCTGCAGCTCCAGCACGTCCTGCGGGAAGGCGTCCGCCGACTCCCCGTTCCGCCGCAGCGCCCGCATCGTGGCCTGGTCCGAGCCCGGCGCGCGCCCCAGCCCCAGGTCGATCCGGCCCGGGTGCAGCGCCGCGAGGGTCCCGAACTGCTCGGCGATGACCAGCGGCGAGTGGTTCGGCAGCATCACGCCGCCAGCCCCCAGCCGGATGTGCCCGGTGTTCGCCGCGACGTGCGCGATCAGCACGCTGGTGGCCGCGGAGGCGATGGCCGGCATGTTGTGGTGCTCGGCGTACCAGACGCGCTCGTAGCCCCCGCGCTCGGCGGCCAGCGCCAGCGGCACCGCGCCGTGCAGGGCCTCGCCCGGATGCTCGCCCGGGGCGACCGCGGCGACGTCGAGCAACGAATACTTCATGGAACCCTCGTCTCCCGGAGCACGCGGGCACGCGGTAGCGCGCGGCGCTCCGTGCGGTCAGCGTCGGTGCGATCTTGCATCCATCCGCTGACGGTCAACGCCCCCTGCTGAAGGGGCATTCCCCGCCGCGCTCAACAGCGGCTACGCCGTCGCCAGATCCGCGTGGAACTTCTTCGTCACCTCCGGATGCGCCCGCAGGTACCCCTTCAGCTCGTTGCGCCCGAACTCCGCGTACAGCGGGTTCGACGGGTCGTCGTCGGCCCCGGGCGCGTGGTGCGCGTGCGGGAACTCCAGCGGCTCGATGTGCGCGTCCAGCCGCGGGTTGTAGAAGAAAGGCACCGAGAACCGCTCCCGCGCCCCGGCCGGGCTCACGACGCGGTGGCTCGTCGCCTTCAGATACCCGTCGGTGGCCACCTCCAGCAGCTCCCCGAGGTTCACCACGAACGCCCCCGGCATCGGCGGCACGTCCAGGAACGATCCGTCCGGCCGCGCCACCTGGAGCCCGCCGACCGAGTCCTGCAGCAGCAGCGTGATGAAGCCGTAGTCCTTGTGCGTGCCGACGCCCTGAGCGGTGCCGTCCGGCGCGGTACCGGGATAGCGCACCAGCTTCAGCCGCAGGTGCGGATGCCCGGCGAAGGCGTCGTCATAGAAGTCCGGCCGCGCGCCGATCGAGGCCAGCAGCTCGTGCAGCAGCCGCTGCGAGACTGCGCTGAGCTTGTCGATCCACCCCAGCGTCGCCGTCCGCAATTGGGGCAGCGCGGCCGGCCACTGGTTGGGACCCTGTAACCACCAGTACGCCGGCTCCCCGGCCCCCGGCACGCGCGGCGGCAGCTCCAGCCCGATGTCCATCTGGTCACGCCAGTCCCGGGCACCCGCGGTCTGCTCGTCGCCGGTGCTCGTGTAGCCGCGGAAATGCGGCGAGTTGAGGTTGCTGACCGCCAGCCGGTCGGCCTTCGGCAGCGCGAAGAACGAACGCATCGCGTCACCCAGTGCGGTGGTCTCGGTCTCGGTGACGCCGTGCCCGACGAGCTGGAAGAAGCCGACGTCGGTGGCCGCCGTTCGCAGCGCTTGGTGCAGCCTGCCCCGCTCCTCGGCGGACCCGCCGGCCAGCGACAGGTCGATCACCGGCAGTTGCTGCGTCACCTCTCCACGGTAATACGCTCCACCTGCACCGGCATGATCTGGCATACTCCGTTCCAGCGCCTCCCGGTGCGTAGGAAACGGATACTTCGTAACTATAACGTCCCTAAGGTAGGGCAGTATCGGACGATTTCGGTCGTCTGATCAGGCCTGAGAGCTTCGGCTCGTGCTAACCAGGCGAAAGCCCAGGAGCGGAATCCGTCGCCGACCGTTCCTTCGGGAACATGATCTCGGGTGGCGCGTTTTTGCGTGCTGAGGCGCCTCACGCCCCCACGTACCGCGCCAGATGCTGCCCGGTCAGCGTGGACTTCTTCTTCACCAGCTCCGCAGGCGTCCCCTCGAACACGATCCGGCCGCCGTCGTGCCCGGCCCCCGGCCCCAGGTCCACGATCCAGTCCGCGTGCGCCATCACCGCCTGGTGGTGCTCGACGACGATCACCGACTTCCCGGCCTCCACCAACCGGTCCAGCAGCCCCAGCAGCTGCTCCACATCGGCCAGGTGCAGCCCCGAGGTCGGCTCGTCGAGCACGTACACGCCGCCGTCGTCGGCCATCGCCGTGGCCAGCTTCAGCCGCTGGCGCTCGCCGCCGGACAGCGTGGTCAGCGGCTGGCCCAGGCTCAGGTAGCCCAGGCCGACGTCGGACAGCCGCGCCAACACCTTGTGTGCGGCCGGCAGCTTCGCCCCGCCGTCGGCGAAGAACGCCTCGGCCTCGTCCACCGACATCGCCAGCACCTCGGCGATATCGCGGCCGCCGAAGTGGTACTTCAGCACCTCGGCCTGGTAGCGCTTGCCCTCGCACTCCTCGCAGACCGTCGCGACCCCGGCCATCATCGCCAGGTCGGTGTAGACGACCCCGGCGCCGTTGCACGTCGGGCAGGCGCCCTCGGAGTTGGCGCTGAACAGCGCCGGCTTCACATTGTTGGCCTTGGCGAACGCCTTGCGGATCGGCTCCAGCAGCCCGGTGTACGTGGCCGGATTGCTGCGCCGCGAACCGCGGATCGGGCTCTGGTCGATGGACACGACGCCGTCCCGCTTGGGCATCGAGCTGTGGATCAGCGAGCTCTTGCCGGAGCCGGCGACCCCGGTGACGACCACCAGCACGCCGAGCGGGATGTCGACGTCCACGTCCTGCAGGTTGTTGGCCGAGGCCCCGCGGATCTCCAGCGCGCCCTCGGCCTCGCGCGTCTGCTTCTTCAGCGCGGCCCGGTCGTCCAGGTGCCGTCCGGTGACGGTGTCGCTGCCCCGCAGCCCCTCGATCGTGCCCTCGAAGCACACCGCGCCGCCGCCGGACCCGGCGCCCGGCCCGAGGTCGACCACGTGGTCGGCGATCGCGATCATCTCCGGCTTGTGCTCCACGACCAGGACCGTGTTGCCCTTGTCGCGCAGCCGCAGCAGCAGTTCGTTCATCCGCTGGATGTCGTGCGGGTGCAGGCCGACCGTGGGCTCGTCGAAGACGTAGGTGACGTCGGTCAGCGACGAGCCGAGGTGCCGGATCATCTTCACCCGCTGCGCCTCCCCGCCGGACAGCGTGCCGGAGGACCGCGACAGGGACAGGTAGCCCAGCCCGATCTCGACGAACGAGTCAAGGGTCTGCGACAACGCCTCCAACAGCGGGGCGACCGACGGCTCGCTCAGCTTCCGCACCCACTCGGCCAGGTCGCTGATCTGCATCTCGCAGGCGTCCGCGATGCTGATCCCCTCGATCTTCGAGGACCGCGCGCCGGCCGACAGCCGCGTCCCGTCGCAGTCCGGGCAGGTGGTGAACGTGACCGCCCGGTCCACGAACGCCCGGATGTGCGGCTGCAGCGACTCCCGCTCCTTGGACAGCATCGACTTCTGGATGCGCGGGATCAGACCCTCGTAGGTCATGTTGATGCCCGCGATCTTCATCCGCGTCGGCTCCCGGTGCAGGAAGTCGTGCAGCTCCTTCTTGGTGAACTTCTTGACCGGCTTGTCCGGGTCGAAGAAGCCCGACTCGGCGTACAGCCGCGAGCTCCAGCCGCCGCCGGAGTAGCCGGGCACGGTGATCGCGCCGTCGTTGATCGACCTGTCCTCGTCATAGAGCTCGGCCAGGTCGATGTCGCTGACCGTGCCGCGGCCCTCGCAGCGCGGGCACATGCCGCCGACGATGCTGAAGCTGCGGCGCTCCTTGACGGTCTGGCCGCCCTTCTCCATCGTGACGGCGCCCGCGCCGCTGATCGAGGCGGTGTTGAAGGAGAACGCCTTCGCCGAGCCGATGTGCGGCTTGCCCAGGCGGCTGAACAGGATCCGCAGCATCGCGTTGGCGTCGGTCGCGGTGCCGACCGTGGAGCGCGGGTCGCCGCCCATGCGCTGCTGGTCGACGATGATCGCGGTGGTCAGCCCGTCGAGGACGTCCACCTCCGGCCGCGCCTGCGTGGGCATGAAGCCCTGGACGAACGCGCTGTAGGTCTCGTTGATCAGGCGCTGGGACTCCGCGGCGATGGTGCCGAAGACGAGCGAGCTCTTGCCGGAGCCGGAGACGCCGGTGAAGACGGTCAGCCGGCGCTTGGGCAGCTCGATGCTGACGTCTTTGAGGTTGTTCACGCGCGCGCCGTGGACGCGGATGAGGTCGTGGCTGTCGGCGGCGTGCATGCTGCGTCTCCTCGTTTCGGCCGATCTGTGAGCTTCTGTGAGCTTCTGCGAGCTACTTCTGCTGCTGGATCCGGATCAGGTTCCCGGCCGGGTCCCGGAACGCGCAGTCCCGCACCCCGTACGGCTGGTCCGTGGGCTCCTGCACGACCTCCGCGTCGTGCCCCTGCATGCGGTCGAACGTGCCGTCCACATCGCTGGTGGCCAGCAGGACCACAGCGTACGTGCCCTTGGCCATCATCTCGGCCACAGTCTGCCGCTCCGCCGCGGTCACCCCCGGGTCCCCGCTCGGCGGGTAGAGCACGATCGACGTCCCCGGCTGCCCGGCCGGCCCGACGGTGATCCAGCGCAGGCCGTTGAAGCCGACGTCGTTGCGCACCTCGAAGCCCAGGACGTCCCGGTAGAAGGCCAGCGACTCGTCGGGATCGGTGTGCGGCAGAAAGCTCGCGTGAATGGTGAGGTCCATGGCCTTCACCCTAGGTGAGCGCCCCGACCCGGGCTTCTCGAATCCTGACCGGTCGGCTGACCCGCGTGGCCACGCATGACGGCAGCCCCGCCGTCGCGAAGGCGGCGGCCCGCTTGTACTCGCTCGGCGGCATCCCGAGCAGTTCCGCGAACCGGGTGCTGAAGGTCCCCAACGACGAGCACCCGACGGCGAAGCACACCTCGGTGACCGTCATGTCGCCGCGCCGCAGCATCGCCATGGCCCGCTCGATGCGGCGCGTCATGAGGTAGGAGTACGGCGACTCGCCGTAGGCCGCCTTGAACTCGCGGCTCAGGTGCCCCGCCGACATGTGCACCCCGCGCGCCAGCGCCTCGACGTTCAGCGGCTGCGCGTACTCGCGGTCGATGCGGTCGCGCACGCGGCGCAGGCGCGCGAGGTCGGCGAGGCGCTGGTCGGGCGTCGCGGGCGCGGCCATGGGTCCGATGGTAGGGGAGCGGGCTGACAAGTGCCGCTTCACCTGGACGGACGGCATTCCCGCCGCACGCCCCGCAGCGCGGGTAGCTTCCTGTCATGACCACAGCGATCCGCAGCCAGGTGATCCCCGTCTCCGACCTCGAAGCCGCCAAGGCGCTGTACACCGCGCTGTTCGGCGTCCCGCACACCGACACGCCCTACTACGTCGGCTACAACGTCGACGGCTTCGAGGTGGCGCTGGCGCCGGGGAACGTCCAGGGCGGTCCCGTGGCCTACATCGACGTGGACGACCTGGACGGCACGCGGGAGACGCTGCTCTCGGCCGGCGCCACCGAGCGGGACGCGCCGCAGCAGGTGGCTCCGGAGGCGCGGGTGTGCGTGCTGCTCGACAAGGACGGCAACACGATCGGGCTGCGCGGCAAGTAGGCCGACAAGCAGGCCGATAAGTAGGTCCGATGCGCGTGGCGGCGGCGCCCTCCCGGGAGTTCCGGGCGGGCGCCGCCGCCGTTGCTCACACGGCGATGTTCACGAACGTGACGGTCACGGTGTAACTCCGCGCGGTCGGGCTCGTCGGCTCCGGCACGAACGTCATCACCCCGGAACCGCCGCACGGCACCAGCCACGTCGTGGGGATCGCGGCCGGCGCGTAGTACGCGCTGAACACGATGCTCTGGTTGGCCGCCGACGGTGAGGTGAAGCCGGCGAGGATCTCCCGGCCCTGGCTACCGGTGTACCCGACCGGGGTGACCGGCGGCAGGATGCTGCGCACCTCCGCGGTCTGGCCCGCGATCGGATGCCCGACCGAGGTCGAGCTGACCGGGCCGGGGCACACGACGGTCACGACCGCGTCCGCGGTCTTGCCGTTGACCAGCCCGACGAAGAACGTGTTCGGCGTGATGACGACGGGGTCCTGCGCGGTCGCGGCGGTGGCGGTCAGGGCCGGCACGAGGGCCGCGCCGAGCGCGACGACGGCGGCCGCGGCAAAGCGGCGGGTCGTGGGGGAGTGGGACATGTGGGCCTCCTGAATCAGTGCGCTGAAACGGTGGGGGGCGGTTCGGCGAGAAGGCAGGACGCAAACTAGGGCGGGCCACGGGACGCGTCAACGTCAACTGGCTGGTGAGCGCGGGAGTGTCGGTGTCCAGCCACGGGGTCGTGCGGATGTCGTGCGGGGGATGAACCCCGGTCGGCCGGCAGGCGGGGCGGAAGTGGCGAGCCTTCCGATCAACGCACTGACACCGCCGCGTGCCTAGGCTTTCTCCATGCACCTCGGATTCGCGCCGCACCGCCTGTGGCCCACCGCCGCCGCCGACCTCGCCGACGTCCTGGACACCGCCCGCCTGATCGAGAACCTCGGCTTCGACCACGTCATCGCCGGCCACCACCTGCTCGCCGGCGACCTCGGCCTGTCCCCGGACCCGCTGGTCCTGCTGTCCGCCGTCGCCGGCGCCACCTCCCGCGTCCGCGTCGCCAGCAGCATCCTGATCGCCTCGCTCTACGACCCGCTCGTCGCCGCGCACCAGGCCGCGACCCTGGACGCGCTCAGCGACGGCCGCTTCGTCCTGGGCGTCGGCACCGGCTGGGACCGCGCCGAGTTCGCAGCCGTCGGCGCCCCCTTCGAAGAGCGCGGCAAGCGCACCGACGCCAGCCTGGCCGCCATGCGAGCCCTGTGGCGCGGCGAATCAGAACACTCCCTCGGCATGCCGCCCCGCACCCCCGACGGCCCGCCGGTCTGGATCGGCGGCGCCAGCGACGCCGCCCTCCGCAGAGCCCTGCGATTCGGCGCGGCCTGGCACGGCTCCGGCGACCCGGAAACCGTCGCCGCCACCGGCACCCGCATCGCCGAACTCGCCGAGAGCACCGACCGCGACCCGGCCACCCTCGCCCTGACGACCGTCGCCATGCTGCTACCGCCCGGCTTCGAGTTGTCGGGCAAGTCCCCGGGACGCCTCCTCGGCGGCGACCAGCCGAGCCGCGAGAGCATCGTCGACGAACTCGGCCGGCTGTCCGAGGCCGGAGTCGGTTCCTGCTCGCTGTGGGCGCCGGTGGACGCCGCGGCGCTGCCGGACGTGCTGGCGTGGGCCGCTGAGATCGCGGCGGATATCAACTGAGCGACCCTCAACAACCCTCAACGACCAGGCCGTTCGGCCGTGTGGCGAACGTCACCACCCGATCGGCCCCCAGGTGTACGAAACGGTTTCGTTTCGCGGCGGAACCGTGCTACTGTACGAAACGGTTTCGTACACCAAGCTTGAGAACGTCTAGCCGAAAGGAGCGGCCATGGAAGCCGGGCCCAAGCTCGACCCCGAGCGTGAGCAGGCCATCCTCGGCGCGACCCTCGACCTGCTGGCCGAGTGCGGCTACGAGGCGCTGCGGCTGGACGCCGTCGCGTCCCGGGCCAAGGCCAGCAAGGCGACCCTCTACCGGCACTGGCCCGGCAAAGCCGAGCTGGTCGTGGACGCCATCCAGTGCTACGAGCAGGCCGACCTGGCCAAGGACGCCGACACCGGCACGCTGCGCGGCGATATCCTGGCCACGCTCACCGGGATCCGCGACCTCATGGCCGGGGACCTCGGGCAGCTCATGGCCGGGCTGATGGCGGCCCTGCAGAAGGATCCGGAACTGGCCGCCGCTGTGCGCTCCTCGATGGTCGAGGACAAGCAGCAGGTCACCCAGCGGATGCTGGACCGGGCGATCGCCCGCGGCGAGTTGCCGGCCGACACCGTCCCCACCGTCTTCCCCGAAGTCGCCCCAGCGGTCTTGTTCATGCGGATCTTCGTCAACGGCGAGCCCGTCGACGACGAGTACCTGACCCACCTGACCGACGACATCCTCATTCCACTGATGGCCCGAAGCCGCTAGGCGAGCCGGACCAGCCTGTTCTGTCAAAGACTCGCGCGACTCGAGGGGGCCGCGCGTCGATCGAGTGCTGCCCGAAACGGCCGCCCGTCGAAAGCGAGAAGAAGCGCATGTCAACCACCACCGAAAACCTGTCGCCAACCGGCGCGGGCGCCGGCACCGAGGCGGAGAGCCCGGCGCTGAACCCGCGCCGCTGGGCGGCCCTGGTCGTGATCGCGATCGCCCAGCTGATGATCGTGCTGGACGCGACCATCGTGAACATCGCGCTGCCGACGATGCAGCGCTCCCTGCACATATCCGACGTCAACAAGCAGTGGGTCATCACCGCCTACGCGCTGGCCTTCGGCTCCATGCTGCTGCTCGGCGGCCGGGTCGCCGACTACACCGGCCGCAAGCGGGCCTTCGTCATCGGACTGCTCGGGTTCGCCGCGGCCTCCGCGGTCGGCGGGGCGGCCACCAACGCGGCCATGCTCTTCAGCGCCCGCGCGGCGCAGGGCGTGTTCGGCGCGCTGATGGCCCCGGCGGCCCTTTCGCTGCTGACCGTCACGTTCACCGAGGAGAAGGAGCGCGCCCGCGCGTTCGGCGTCTACGGCGCCATCGCCGGCGGCGGCACCGCCATCGGCCTGATCATGGGCGGCGTGCTCACCCAGTACGCCTCGTGGCGCTGGACGCTGCTGGTGAACGTGCCGATCGCGGCCATCGCCGCGTTCATGGCCGCCCGCGTGCTGACCGAGAGCAAGGCCCACGGCAACACCAAGTACGACATCCCCGGCGCGCTGAGCTCGGCCGTCGGCCTGGCCGCCCTGGTCTACGGCTTCAACAAGGCCAACACCGACGGCTGGGGCTCGACCACCACCCTGAGCCTGCTGGGCGTCGGCGTGGCGCTGCTGATCGGCTTCGTGCTGTGGGAGCTGCGCACGTCGCACCCGCTGCTGCCGATGCGCGTCATCCTGGACCGCAACCGCGGCGGCTCGTTCCTCAGTTCGCTGCTGATGGGTGTGGGCATGTTCGGGGTCTTCATCTTCCTGACCTACTACATGCAGCAGATCCTCGGGTACTCGGCGCTGAAGTCCGGCTTCGCGTTCCTGCCGTTCACCTTCGGCGTGGTCGCCGGCGCCGGCGTGGCCACCCGGTTCCTGCCGCAGATCGGCCCGCGGCTGCTGATGAGCGTCGGCTTCGGCCTGGCCACCGTCGGCATGGTGCTGTTCACCTTCATCGGCGTGGACACCTCCTACGCCACCCACGTGGTGCCGGCCGAGCTGGTCATGTCCTTCGGCATCGGTCTGTTCTTCGTGCCGCTGTCCTCGACCTCGCTGATCGGCGTCGCCGACCACGACGCCGGTGTGGCCTCGGCGCTGGTGAACACCACGCAGCAGATCGGCGGCGCGCTGGGCACGGCGATGCTGGTGACGTTCGCGACCACCGCGACGACGAACTACTTCACCTCGCACGCCTCGCCGACCGCGAACGCGGCCTCGCTCGCCGCGCACGCCGCGGTCCACGGCTACGTGACCGCGTTCATCTGGAGCGCCGCGATCCTCGGTGTGGCCACCCTGGTGGTCGCCACCCTGGTCAAGGCGCGCAAGGACGACCTGCCGACCGGCGGGGCCGTCCACATGGGCTGATTTCCGGCTAAGCTGGAGAGCTGCGGGCGCGAGCCCGGGGCATGAAGCCCAAGGCCTGAGGAGGCCATCGGACGGCCCGGGTACGGCGGGAGGTTTCCCGCCGACCCGGGCCTCTGGCATGTCCGGGGCGTGGTTGGAGGCATGGTCGGGGG
>NZ_JAACYW010000343.1 GCF_015356825.1 Catenulispora rubra
CTCCGGAGGTGGGTTCCTCTTCGGTGGCGGTGGTGAGGCCGGCGGAGGCCGTGGCGTAGTCGTCGCGGCGGATGTGCGGGTCGTCGACGCCTACCAGGCCCACGACTGGGCCCGCCGCGCCGGGGAGGGTCAGGCGGTCGGTACGGTTGGTCAGGTCCAGCCAGCCGGCCTTGGTGAAGCCGTCGCGGATCTTCTGCCAGTCGTTCGCCGGGCCCTGGCCGCGGGTGCGCTTGCTCGGGTCGCCGCCGCGCAGGTACTTCGTCGGGTTCAGGGGCTTGGCCGCCAGGTAGTCGTTGGAGCCCATGACGAAGGCGCCGGGCAGCTCCATCAGCGGCTCCAGGGCGTCCAGGACCGAGCCGACGCCGTCCGGGTGGGACAGGTTGTCGCCGGTGTTCACCACGAAGTCCGGCTCCAGGGCGGCCAGCGAGCGCAGCCAGCGGACCTTGCGGTACTGCTCGGGGATCATGTGGATGTCCGAGACCTGCAGGATCCGGAACGGCCGGACCCCGCGCGGGAGCACCGGGACCTCGTAGCGGCGCAGCCGGAAGAGGTTGGGCTCGACCTTGTGGGCGTAGGCGAGCCCTGCTGCTGCCGCGCCGAGGAGGGACACCGGGACTGTCACGAGCTTCCGCATGGATTCCATTATCGGCCTCGGAGGAAATCTCGCGGCCGGACCGGGGGAGTTGGTGACACACTGGTGTGGCAGCCAGAAGGGATGATCATGACCGCGCTGAAGGAAACGCTCCGCACCGATCTCACCGCCGCTATGAAGAGCCGCGACGAGTTGGTGACCGCCACCCTGCGGATGGCCCTGACCGCCGTCGGCAACGAGGAGGTGGCCGGCAAGGTGGCGCGCGAGCTGTCCGACGCCGAGGTCGTCCAGGTCCTCACCCGGGAGGCGAAGAAGCGCCGCGAGGCCGCGGACGCCTTCGAGAACGGCGGCCGCCCCGAGCAGGCCGCCCGGGAGAAGGCCGAGGGCGAGGTCCTGGCCCGCTACCTGCCGGCGCAGCTCAGCGACGAGGAGCTGACCACGCTGGTGGCCGAGGCCATCGCCGAGACCGGCGCCGAGGGTCCCAAGGGCATGGGCCTGGTGATGAAGGCGCTGAACCCGAAGATCGCCGGACGGGCCGAGGGCGGCCGGGTCGCCGCCGCGGTGAAGTCCGCGCTGGCGTAAGGCATATCGGAGCTGAAGCTCCCTACCGCAGGGCCGTCACGTTGGACGCGGCGTCGATCGCAAAGCACGTCGATCGACGCCGCTGCCATGTCCGCCCTCGCGCGTTCGGCCGTAATGTTGATCCATGGCGAATCCGGAGACCTTCACGGTCCGCTACCTCGGCGGCCCTTCGGCCCTGCTCGACTATGGCGGCGTCTCGATCCTTGTGGACCCGACCTTCGACCCGCCCGGCGATCACCCGATCGGGACGCGCGTCCTGACCAAGACCGCCGGGCCCGCCCTGACCGCCGACGAGGTCGGCGCCGTGGACGTCGTCCTGCTGTCTCACGACCAGCACCCTGACAACCTCGACGACGCCGGGCGCGACTACGTCGACACCGCCCGCCTGGTCCTGAGCACCCGCTCGGCCGAGGACCGCCTGGGCGGCGCGGTGCTGGGCCTGCCGAACTGGGTGAGCCAGGAGTTCGACCGCCCCGGCGGCGGCACCGCCCTGGTCACCGGGGTCCCGGCGCTGCACGGCCCGGAAGGCAGCGAGCCGGTGGTCGGCGAGGTCACCGGCTTCGTCCTGACCGGCGAGGACCTGCCGACCGTCTACATCAGCGGCGACAACGCCTCCCTGAACCGGGTCCGCGAGATCGCCGCCCGCTACGCCCCGGTCGACGTGGCCCTGCTGTTCGCCGGCGGGGCCCGCACCCCGCTGCTGGACTTCGCCTACCTGACGCTGACCAGCGCCGAAGCCGCCGAGGCTGCCGGGATCCTGCAGGCCGGAGCGGTGGTCCCGCTGCACTTCGAGCAGTGGGCGCACTTCAGCGAGGGCGGCGAACAGCTCCAGCAGGCATTCGCCGCGGCCGGCCTGAGCGACCGGCTGCGGCTGCTCAAGCCCGGCGAGTCCGCCGGGTTCTGAGCAACTTGGGAGCAGCTTGGGAGCAGGTTCTGCGCAGCAGAAGGATCCGGCCGACGACGTCCTAGCCGGCGACCGAAGCGGTCTCGGGGACGGCCACCGGCCCCGGGACCGGCCCGAACCTGTCCAGCAGCGGCACCCGGTACAGGTTGGGCGCGATCCAGCCGTGCCACAGACCGGTGAGGAAGATGATCGCCGCGGAACTGACCAGGATCGACCCGAGCACGTCGAGGGGGTAGTGCGCGCCGATGTACAGCCGGTCGAAACCGATCAGCAGCGTCCACACCGTCGCGAGCGCGACCGCGAGACCGAACCACCGAGTCCGCGCCGCCAGCAGGCACAGCGCGACGGCGAGCGAGAAGGCGAACGCGGTGTGCCCGGACGGGAACGAGTTCGACCCGGTCTCCGGCGCCAGCGAGTACACCGCCGGCGGCCGGTGCCGGGCCACGATGAGCTTCGCGATCTCCGAGCTGTTCCAGCCGACCGCGATCACCAGGAACGTGGCGGCGGCCTGCACCGGATTGCGCCGCCACAGGAAGAACAGCGTGATCAGAGCCAGGATCACCAGTCCCCCGACCGGCGAGGCGAGGTCCGCCAGGTCCAGCATCACCCGGTTCAGCCAGCCGGTCCGCAGCTGCTGGAGATGTGAGTTCCACGACAGCTCGGTACTCCGCGTCAGCGAGGTGTGCGCGGCGACCAGCCCCAGCGCCAGGGCGGCGGCGAACAGGGCCAGCGGGATCGCCAACCAGTGGCGTACCTTCGGCATCGCGGATACTCCTACGATCGGGGGATGCGGTTCATGGGCCGTGCGGATGAAACTGGTGGAACCGGTGAACTCCCGGTGAACGAGACGTTCCCGTCCAGCAATCTACTACAAGCTGTAGCATCTATGCGGACGACACCGCACCCGCGGAGCCGGACGTGTGAGGAGACCGCCTGATGGCCACCGGACGCAGACCCTCCGGAGCACTCGAACAAGAAGTGCTGGCCGCGCTGTGGGCGGCGGGCGGCCCCCTGACCCCGGCCGCGGTCCAGGAGCAGGTGGGCGGCGGCCTGGCCTACACCACGGTGAAGACGATCCTGGACCGGCTCCACGACAAGAAGATGCTCACCCGGGTCCGCGAAGGTAAGGCCTACGCCTACACGCCAGTCGTGGAGCAGGCCGACCTCGCCGCGGAAGCCATGCGCGCCGCGCTGGAAGGCAGCAACGACCGCCCCGCCGTGCTCTCGAAATTTCTCGGCGAGATCTCCCCCGACGACGCCGCGATGATCCGCGAGTTGCTGGGGGACTCTCCATGAGCGTCAACGTCTACCTCCCCCTGCTGGCCGCCCTCGCGCTCGGCGCCGCGGGCCCCACCCTCGGCCGCCGCCTGCCGCCGGCGGTCGCCACCGTCCTGCTCACCGCCGCGGCCCTGGTCACCGCCCTGACGTCGCTGGCCTCGCTGGCGCTGCTGACCGGCATCGCGGTCCTGCGGGTCCCCGAGATCGCCGCCGAAGGCCGGCTCTCGGACGCGGTCCTCAAGGACGGCCCGGTGAGCACGCTGGCCGGCGCCGTCGCGGGCCTCGCGCTCCTGGCCCTGGTCCCCTTCGCGATCCGCGCCGGCATCCGGCTGTGGCACGAGTCCGCCCGCACCTATCGCCTGGCCAAAGCCTTCTCGGCCCATCCGGCCAGCATCGCCGTGATCCAGGACCCGCGCGCCCAGGCCTTCGCCGTGCCGGGGATCCCGTCCCTGCCGGGCCACGCCGCGATCCCGACCCGCATCGTCGCGACCGACTCGCTGCTGCGCACCCTCACCGAGGACCAGCGGCGGGCCATGTTCGCCCACGAGCAGGCCCACCTGCGCCGGCGGCACCACCTCTACCTGCTGCTGACCAACCTCGCCGCCGTCGCGAACCCGCTGTTGTGGCGGCTGCCCGACGCGGTCACCGAGGCCACGGAGCGCTGGGCCGACGAGGACGCCGCGATCGCGGTCGGCGATCGGGAGGTCCTGGCCCGCGCGCTCGGGCGTGCCGCGCTGTCGAACCTCCCGCGCACCGTCCCGGCGATGGCGCAGGCGCATGTGGGCAAACGCGTCCGCGCGCTCATGGCGCCTCCCCCTCCGCGCCGCCGCACGCTGGCCGCACTGTTGGGAATCGCTATAGCGGCGACCGTCTGGGCTTCCATCGACTCCGCGCGCGAAACCGAGGCCTTCTTCGACACCGCTCGCGACGCCTGGCACAACGCGCACCAGCACAGCGTGGAGCACACGCACGTCATGATCGCCGACCTCGGCATGGCGGTCCGAACCACCCCGACCGTCGGCGGCCGGGATTAGCCTGAAGTCATGTGCCGATCGATTAAGACTCTCCGTGAGCCGTTTGTAGACGAGGCCACCGCAGAGGACGTCCGGGCCGCAGCGCTCCAGTACGTCCGCAAGATCAGCGGCTTCCGTGCACCGAGCAAGGCCAACACCGAGGCCTTCGAGCAGGCCGTGGCGGCTGTGGCCGCCGCGACGCAGGACCTCCTGGACCACCTCGAAGTCCGTAAGCAGGCGCCGAGTGCCGCGTAAAGACCGCCGCGGCGGAAACGCTAAGGCGATTCCCACTGCGTGCCCCTGCGGAACCGGAAAGCTGTACACCGACTGCTGTGGCCCGCTGCACTCCGGACAAGCGACAGCCTCTACAGCGGAGCACCTTATGCGCTCCCGCTATAGCGCCTTCGTCATAGAGGACGCGGCGTACCTGTTGAAGTCCCACCACTCCTCGACGCGCCCTGCGTTCATCTACTTCGAGCCGAAGCTCCGCTGGACCAGCCTGGAGATCGTCGGCACCACCGGTGGCACGACTTTCCACACCGACGGCTCCGTCGAATTCATCGCGCGCTACACGGACGCGGGCCGTCCCGGCTCCATGCGCGAGAACAGCTCCTTCGTCCGCGAGGACGGGAACTGGGTCTACCTCAACGCGCTGTAGTGGGCTGGATCATGCGCTTCTGCCCCGGCGCCTGGAAGTAGGACGTGACGTAGACGGACGCCCCGCAGGCAGCCTGGAAACTGACGCTCTGCACCACCTGCGACCCGTACACCGAGTACGCCACCGAGTAGGCCGAGAACGCCGGCGCGGAGGACGACGCGGACCCGGACGGCGTCGGCTGGCTCGACGCCGAGGTGGTCGGCCCCGACGGCGTCGGACCGGACGGGCTCGCGGTCGTCGTCGGACTGCCGCTGCTCGGCGGCACCGTGGATGGCGGAGTCGTCGGCGGGGGACTCGTGGGACAGGTCGTGGGAACCCAAGCGAGCTGGAACTCGAACCGATCGCCGGCCTGCAGCACTAGTTCCTGGCCGACCGGGACCGCAGGCAGCAGCGGCGCGGCGGTCTGATCCGCCTTGTACACCGGGATCTTCGCCGACTGGCCGCCGACCCCGAGCACCGTCAGGCCCGGCATCCCCTGCAAGGTGCAGGCCGATTTCGCCGTCCCCACAAAGGTTTCGTAGATCGCGCCCCCGGCCGCGGCGCTCTGGGTCGCGGCCACCGACGACAGCGAAGAGTTCTGACACAACGGGGCCAACGGGCTCCCGGTCGCCGTGGTCGCCGGCGACGGCGTGGCCGACGAGGGCTTGGAGTTCCCCGGCGCCGAAGCGATCGAGGACGGCGCCTCGGTGCCGACCACGCCGCCGGAGCTCATGTCCTGGCCGCCGGGCGTGGCCGGGCCGTGGCCGGAACCGCCGCCGGGCGCGTCGTTCGTCGCCGTGGTCATCAGGTTGCCGATGGCGGTCCCGTTGGCCCGCGAGGGCCCGGAGTCGAAGGAACCGCGCGCGGCCAGCGTCGCCCCGGCGCTCACCGCGAAGACCGAGACGGCCGTGGCCGCCAGGGCCGCGTTGCGCCGGCGCCGACGCGCTGGAACCGCGCGCCGCAGATAGTCCAGCGTCCCGGGCGCCGGTTCCAGAGTGGAGACCGCCTGGTGGAACCGTTCCCGCAGCACGGCACCGAGCGCGTCGAGGCCGTCCAGGCCGTCCTCCGGCGACTCCGGATCCCGGTGCCGATCAGCGAAACGCTCGCTCCGCTCCGCGTCCGCGTCCCCGTCCCCGTCCGGCGGCTGCGGCGCCATATCGTCCTCATGTGGCGCGCTCACCGGAACGCCTCCATCCGTACCCGAAGGGCCTCGATCCCCCGAGACCCGTAAGCCTTGACCGATCCGATCGAGATCCCGAGCAGGTCGGCGACCTGCGCCTCGGTCAGATCAGAGAAATAGCGGAGCACCAGCACCTCGCGCTGGCGCCGCTGGATGCCCCGCAGGGCCTGGATCAGCGCGTCCTTCTCGAGCAGTTCGTACGCGCCCTCCTCGGCGCTGGGCATGTCCGGCATCGGCTTGGGCGCGAGCCGCATACCGACCAGCCGCCGACGCAAGGCCGAGCGCGAGAGGTTCACGACGGTCTGGCGCAGATAAGCCAGGACCTTGTCCGCGTCCCGCACCCGCGAGCGCGCACTGTGCACCCGGATGAAGGCCTCCTGCACGACGTCCTCGCACGAGGCGAGATCGTCCAGCAGGAGCGCGGCCAGTTTCAGCAGCGAGCCGTAATGGTCGCGATACGTCTCCGTGAGCAGGTCGACAGTGACGTCGCCGGCTTCTCGGTCAGACGACACCACTGCCCCACCCGTACGCAACGGCGACGTCAACACTCCAGCGGTCACAAACGTTAGACACAGAACACCCCCGTAGAGTTGTACCGTCTACGAGGGTGTTCTGACAGGCACATACCTCTATTCCTACCCGAAGTGACCGGGTGATCAGAACCCTTAGACCCTTCCGGTCAGCTCCGCCGCGACGACCTCGGCGATCTGCGCGGTGTTCAGCGCGGCGCCCTTGCGCAGGTTGTCGCCGCAGACGAACAGCTCCAGCGACTTCGGGTCGTCCAGCGAGCGCCGGATCCGGCCCACCCACGTCGGGTCGGTGCCGACCACGTCCGCCGGGGTCGGGAACTCCCCGGCCGCCGGGTCGTCGAGCACCACGACGCCGGGCGCGGCCCGCAGTATCTCGTGCGCGCCGGCCACGGTGACCTCGTCCTCGAAGCTGGCGTGCACGGAGACCGAGTGCGTGGTGACCACCGGGACGCGGACACAGGTCGCCGAGACCCGCAGGTCCGGCAGGCCCAGGATCTTGCGCGACTCGTTGCGGATCTTCAGCTCCTCGGAGGACCAGCCGTCCTCCTTCAGCGAGCCGGCCCACGGCACCACGTTCAGCGCCAGCGGCGCCGGGAACGGGCCGAGGTCGCCGACCACGCCGCGCAGGTCGCCCGGGTGCGTGCCGAGGTTGGTGCCGGACACCTTCTCCATCTGCGCGCGCAGCGTGTCGATGCCGGGCTGCCCGGCTCCCGAGGCGGCCTGGTAGGACGCGGCCACGACCGAGGCCAGGCCGTAGCGCTGGTGCAGCGCGCCGAGCACCACGATCATCGACAGCGTCGTGCAGTTCGGGTTGGCGATGATGCCCTTGGGCCGGTTGCGCGCGGCGGAGGCGTTCACCTCCGGCACCACCAGCGGCACCTCCGGGTCCATCCGGAACGCGCCGGAGTTGTCCACGGCCACCGCGCCCTTGGCCGCCGCGATCGGGGCCCAGTGCGCCGACACCTCGTCGGGCACGTCGAACATCGCCACGTCGACGCCCTCGAAGGCCTCCTCCGACAGCGCCACGACCTCCAGCTGCTCGCCGCGGCAGGCGAGCTTGCGGCCGGCGCTGCGCGGCGAGGCGATCAAACGGATCTCGCCCCAGACGTCCTCGCGGGTGGACAGCAGGTCGAGCATCACGGTGCCGACCGCTCCGGTCGCCCCCACGACCGCCAGGGTGGGCTTCTTAACAGTCATCGGCCGGTGCCTCCGTAAACCACGGCTTCCTCGCTGTCGGCATCCAGGCCGAAAGCGGTGTGCAGCGCGGCGACGGCGTCCTTGACGACGTCGGCGCGGCAGACCACGGAGATGCGGATCTCCGAGGTCGAGATCATCTCGGCGTTCACGCCGACGTCGGACAGGGCCTCGAAGAACACCGCGGTCACCCCGGGGTGCGACTTCATGCCCGCGCCGACCAGCGACACCTTGGCGATCTGGTCGTCGAACAGCAGCGCCTCGAAGGCGATCGCGGGCTGCACCTTCTGCAGCGCGGTGATCGCCTTGCGGCCGTCGGCCACGGGCAGCGTGAAGGAGATGTCGGTCCGGCCGGTCGCCGCGGCTGAGATGTTCTGCACCACCATGTCGATGTTGAGCTCGGCGTCGGCGATGGTGCGGAAGATCTGGGCGGCCACGCCCGGCTTGTCGGGCACGCCGACGACCGTGACTTTCGCCTCGCTGGTGTCGTGGGCGACTCCGGCGATGATGGCTTGCTCCACGGTGGCTCCTCCTGCATTCGGATCGGACACAGCTCTTGCGCGGACCCAGGTGCCCTCGTGCTGTGAGAACGAACTGCGGACATGGATCGGGACGTTGAACCGGCGCGCGTACTCCACGCTGCGCAGGTGCAGGATCTTCGCACCGGACGCGGCGAGCTCCAGCATCTCCTCGTAGGCGACCCGGTTCAGCTTGCGGGCCTTGGGCACCAGCCGCGGGTCGGCCGAGAACACCCCGTCCACGTCGGTGTAGATCTCGCAGACGTCGGCGCCCAGCGCGGCGGCCAGCGCCACCGCCGTGGTGTCCGAGCCGCCGCGGCCCAGCGTGGTGATGTCCTTGGTGGTCTCCGAGACGCCCTGGAAGCCGGCCACGATGGTGATCGCGCCCTCGTCCAGCGCCGCGCGCAGCCGGCCCGGGGTCACCGAGGTGATGCGGGCCTTGTTGAACGACTGGTCGGTGATCACGCCGGCCTGCGAACCGGTGAAGCTGCGCGCGTCCCCGCCCATGGAGTTGATGGCCATCGCCACCAGCGACATCGAGATGCGCTCGCCGGCGGTGAGCAGCATGTCGTACTCGCGGCCCTCCAGGATCGGCGCGACCTGCTTGGCCAGGTCGATCAGCTCATCGGTGGTGTCGCCCATGGCGGACACCACGACGCACACCTCGTGTCCGGCCCGCCGCGTCTCCATGATGCGTTTGGCGACACGCTTGATGCTCTCGGCGTCGGCAACGGAGCTGCCTCCGTACTTCTGGACGATGAGGCCCACGCGGTGTCTCCCTCGGGTGAGGCGGTGTGCGGTGCAAAGGGCCGCCCGTAGACGGCCCGCCGCCTTCGAGTCTAGTCGGGGTCGCTGAGACGACCCTGAGCTCTCACCATGTGGGACCGCCGCCTGGCGCAGGTCAGGCGGCCAATCCCGGTGATCATGACGACCGGCTCCCCAGCCGGTGCCTCAGCTGGCGGACGCCCGGTGCTCAGCCCGTGGTCGCGCCGAGGCGGGACCGGGCCACCACCGACAGCAGCGCCCGCTGCACGGCCGAGGCCGCCGGGCCCCAGCTGGACAGGTAGGAGAACTGCCACCACCACAGCGCCTCGGTGACCCGCTCGGCCTTGTAGTGCGCCAGGCCGTGCGCCAGATCGGCGCAGACCAGGGCCAGGTCGTCGGAGATGCGGCGGGTCTCGATCTCGGACTTCGGGGCCAGCGGGTCGAACACCTCCTTGTAGGTGTTCACCGGCTTCAGCAGCGCGTTCAGCTTCTCGCGCAGCTCGTCCAGGTCCGGGTCGGGTCCGGCGTCGGTCTCGAAGCGCTCGTCGGGCACCACGTCCCGGATGGCGCCCAGGCGCCCGCCGGCCAGCAGCAGCTGCGAGGTCTCCAGGAGCAGGATCGGCACGCTGCTCTCGGGGGCGTCGCCCCGGGCCACCGCGCGTACCGAAAGCAGGAAGGAGGTGACCTGGTCGTGGATCTCGATCGCGAAGTCCGACAAGTCGTCGGAGGTCATCGGTTCAGACATCGAGCTGCCTTCTCCCCTCGAACGCCCGGCCGAGGGTGACCTCGTCGGCGTATTCCAGATCCCCACCCACCGGCAGGCCTGATGCCAGCCGGGTCACCCGCAGACCCAGGGGCTTGATCAGCCGCGCCAGGTACGTGGCGGTGGCCTCCCCCTCCAGGTTCGGGTCGGTGGCCAGGATCACCTCGGTGACACGGCCGTCGGCCAGCCGCTTGAGCAGCTCCTTGACCCGCAGGTCGTCCGGACCCACGCCGTCGATCGGCGAGATGGCCCCGCCCAGCACGTGGTACCGGCCCCGGAACTCGCGGGTCTTCTCGACCGCGACGACGTCCTTGGACTCCTCCACCACGCACAGGCTGGCGGGGTCGCGCCGCTGATCGCGGCAGATCTTGCACTCCTGCTGCTCGGCGACGTTGAAGCAGATCACACAGAAGCGCACCTGCTCCTTGGCCCGGACCAGCACGTCGGCCAGCCGCCGCACGTCGGCCGGATCGGCCTGCAGCAGGTGGAAGGCGATGCGCTGCGCCGACTTGGGCCCGATGTTGGGGAGCTGGCCGAGCTCGTCGATAAGGTCCTGGACCACACCCTCGTACATGGCAGAATCCCCGACTCGCCTCAGCCGAACAGGTTGCCGAGGTTGCCCAGGTCGGGCATCCCGCCACCGGCCAGCGGGCCCATCGTGTCGGCGGCCAGTTTGTCGGCGGCCGCGCGCGCGTCGCGCACCGCGGCGATCACCAGGTCGGCCAGGGTCTCGGTGTCCTCGGGGTCGGCGGCCTCGGGCTTGATGTCCAGGCCGACCAGCTCCCCGGTCCCGGTCACCTTCGCGGTCACCAGGCCGCCGCCGGCGCTGCCGGAGACGATCGTGTTCTCCAGCTCCTGCTGCGCCTCGACCATGCGCTGCTGCATCTGCATGGCCTGGCCGAGCATGCCCTGCAGGTCCATGCCGCCGAAGTCCGGCAGCCCGCCACCGGGCCCGGTCGCATCCGGGAAAGCCACTGTGCGTGCTCCTGTTCCTGCCGCTGTTTCCGCCGCTATGTGAAGTCGTACTCGACCATACGCGCTCCGGGACCAAGGCGGCCAATACCGCGTGTCCCGGTCGAGAACGGCCCGGGTCGGCCCGGGTGACGTGGGACGCCCCGGCCGGCTACCGCTGGAGAACGGTCGGCGGACGGCGCGGGTTCCGGACCTCCGGTTCACGGCTCGGTGACTCTCGGTGAGCATCGTCGGGCGATGATCCACCGCGGTCGCTCACGGTCGAACCTGGTCCGGGACCGGGGCCGATCCCGCTGCTCCGCGCTGAGGTTCGCCCTGGTTGTTGAGGTTCGCCGGGGCGCCGCTGAAGATCGCTTCGCCGATCAGTACCCGTCGATCGGTCCCAGCCGATCAGTCCTCGCCGTCCAGCCGCTGCGCGCCGAGCTCGCGGACGACGAGTTCGTGGGCTGAGGCGTTGTCCTCGGCCAGGACCTCGTCGTCGTCCGAGACGACGTCGTCTTCGGGGCGCACCGCCGGGGTGACGGGCATCGGGGGCGGCGGTGCGGGTGCCGTCGGTGCCGGGGACGGAGTCGGCGGTTGCTGTGGCTGTTGCTGCGCCTGCTGCTGAGGCGGCGCGGCCGGGCTCGGGGCCGGGGCGGCACGCGGCGGCTCGGGCTCCCGCTGCGGGGGCGGCGTCGGCTGCGCCGGGG
>NZ_JAACYW010000344.1 GCF_015356825.1 Catenulispora rubra
CGATGCCAGCCGCCTCCCGCCCGGCACTCGCCCCCTGCGCCACCACATCCGCCAGCGCCGCTCCACCACCAGCGCCACCAGCGCCAGCGCCAACGCCCGCGGCCTCGGCGCTCGCCTCCGCCGCGGCCTCGATAACCTCCGCCTCCTCGATCTCGTCGGCGACGAGGCGGACGCCGGAGTGCCAGATGGTGTCGGCGCGGTTGAGGCCGGGGAGGAGTTCCTTTTGGCGGGGGACGGGGCGCAGGCCGAAGACGTCGTCGTCGTGGCCGATCTCGCAGAGTTCGTGGAGGCAGACGCCGGCTACGTGGGCGACTTCGCCGATGCGGGCTCGGTCGAGGCCTCGGACCTGGAGGGCGCCGGGGCCGGCGGGGGCCAGGCGGGCGCCTTCGGCTTCGAGCGCCGCTGCCAGGCGGGCTGCCTGGGGGCTGCGGACCTGGACGACGGTGGCTCGGCGTTCGTCGAAGACCTCGGCGGCGGAGCGGCTGGCGATGACGCGGCTGATGCCGTCCTGCTCGTCGCGGCGGAGGACGACCACGTGGTCGGCGGTGCCGGCCAGGGTGTCGGGGTCGGTGGCGGCCACCAGGACGGTGCGGCCCTGGGCCGCGTAGGCGCGGATCAGGGCGTGGAACCAGGACATGCCGTGGGTGTCGAGGGCGTGCGGTTCGTCCAGGATCAGCGCCGCGGGGTCGCCGAGCAGGGCGGCGGCGATGGCCAGGCGCTGGCGCTGGCCGGGGTCGAGGCGGCCGCAGCGGACGGTGGCCTGCGTGGACAGGCCCGCGACTTCGAGCACTTCCGCGATACGGGGCTTCGGGACGCCGCCGCCGGCCGCGTAGAGCTGCAGGTGGGCCTGGACGGTGCGGCCCGGGTGGACGGCGTCGGGGTTCAGGGCCAGGCCGACCTCGCGGACCGCCGGGCGCAGGGCGCGGTAGGGGCGACCGCCGAACAAGGTGCGGCCGCCTCCGAGCTCGAGTTCGACCATCAGGCGCAGGACCGTGGACTTTCCGGTTCCGGGCGCTCCGAGCAGGGCCGTCACCTGGCCCGGATAGACGTCGAACGACACCCCCTGGACAGGGCCGCCGCCCGCGCCGCGCGACCGGCGGGTGCTGGTCAGCTCGATCGCCTCGATCACCGCGACTCCTCTTGCTCCGGGCCCTTGCTGTCGCGCGGCACCGGCTGTTCGACGCCGGTGTCCACCGTTTGATCACCGTCCGCGACATCGCTGTCCGCTACGGTAGCCGTGATCACTCACGGGACCGGGGGAAATCACCGTGAAGAGTGATGAAGTGTCGCAGCCGACTGCCTATCCCCGACTTCTGGACAACCCCGCTCCGGCGTGCGCACCATGAGAGGACCCCCCACTCGCGAGGAGGTCTGCGCCATGGGCCTCGCCCCCGCCGTCCCCCTTTCCGCCGCCATCGCCGAACACCTGGCCGCGACCGAAGGCCAACACGGCCTGTACGCCGAGATCGTCGCCGCCGACCCGCGCCTGACGTTCGCCGTCGAGACGCTGATCCGCGAACACGCCGAGCTCCGGCGTGCCATGCACCGTGCCATCGCGGGCATGAGCGAGAAGCAGCTGGCCGAGCTGACCCGGCGCCTGGACCGCCACTGCCAGCGCGGGAACGACCTGGTCTACGAGGCCTACAGCGTGGACATCGGCGGGGAGAACTGACGGCCCGCCCGCACGTGGCGTGAGGCCGGTCGTTCAGTCTCCTTAGTCGTTCAATCAGCTCAGTGGATCAGCAAGCGCAAGTACTCAACCGACGTAGCCGTTGAGCAGCGGCTCAGCAGCGATTCAGCGGCCATTCAGCAGCGCTCGACGGAATCGGCTGCTCGGCCAACCGTTCCGGCCGGACCAGCTCCCGGTTCAGCTCCCGGTTCAGTTCCCGGCTCAGTGCCCGGCCCAGTTCCAGGCTCAGTCCACTGACGGCCGCAGCATCGGCGGGTTCAGCAACGTCGCGCTCCCCCGCCGGAACAGCTGCGCCGGCCGGCCACCCTGCCGCGACGTGGTGCCGCCGGTCGGCACCAGGAAGCCCTGCGTACCGGTCACCTTGCGGTGGAAGTTGCGCGGGTCGAGCTGCACGCCCCACACCGCCTCGTAGACGTTGCGCAGCTCCCCGACCGTGAACTCCGGCGGGCAGAACGCCGCGGCCAGCGACGAGTACTCGATCTTCGACCGCGCTCGCTCGACCCCATCGGCCAGGATCCGCGCGTGGTCGAAGGCCAGGCCCTCGGATCCGGGCAGGTCGGCGACCGGCAGCCACTCGGCCGCGCGCGCGTCGCCCCCGGCGGCCGGGAACGGCCCCTCGGAGCCCTCCTGCAGCGAGGTCAACGGCGCCAGCGCCAGGTACGCCACCGACACCACCCGCATCCTCGGGTCCCGGTCCGGGGTGCCGTAGCTGGCCAGCTGCTCCAGGTGCACGCCGTGGTCGGGCACGCCCTGCGAGTCCTGCCCGGCGACCTCCAACCCCAGCCCGGTCTCCTCGGCCAGCTCCCGCACCGCGGCGTCGCCGAGGCTTTCGTCCGGCTTCACGAACCCGCCGGGCAGCGCCCACCGGTCCGCGAACGGCGGCTCGCCGCGCCGCACGGCCAGCACGCTCAGCCCCTGCTCGGCGACGGTCAGCACGACCAGATCGACGGTCACCGCGAACGGCGGGTAGTCGGTCGGGTCATAGGCCGGATCGGCGAGGTCCTGTGGCATTCGTTCATCGTAGCGTGATGTCGTCAAGGTGACGAGAACTGGGGTCGGCGGACCTGAGCACGGCAGCTGAGCACCGGAATCAATCCGAGGAACACACAGCGCCGGCGGCCTACGATTGCCCCATGACGAATGAGGATCCCGAGTGGATCACCATACTGGCATACGAGAACCTCCCGGGCTGCCCGTCACCGCAGCGCGCCGTCGCCGTTTGACTGCTCGACCGCGGCATCGACTGGCTCCCGTTCGGCCCCGAAGACGTCCACATCAACCTGTACTGCGGACGACGACCCGACGGACACTGGCACGGCACGTTCCAGATCCAACTCCGTGCCGAGCACCTGCGACACCTCGGCCTGCACCCCGAACAGCCCTGGTCACGCATCACCGGACCGGAACGCCCGGGCTGGTGGCGTGCCGAGGCACTGCGCCACATGATCGGCTCACCCAAGCACCGTCGCGGCTAACCGCCGCGGGGTCATGCCGGTGCCGGTGAAGCGCCACGTCGCGATCTCGAGCTCGGTGACGCGAAGCCGGATCGGCGCCACCCGGCGCCGCTCCGCGACCCAGCGGATCAGACGGTGCGGATCACGAATCGCGGCCGCGAAGTGCACCAGGTTCAAGTACCAGATCTCACGATGGAACTCCTTCTCCAGCCACGCGTCCGGCCCGAGCGCCTGTGCGTAGGCGGCCGAGAGCCGGTCTGCGGCCTCATCGACGGGCAGCGCGCACGCCATCACCGACAGCCGGGTCAGCGTCAGGCCGGTGACCTCGAAGGTCAGGGGCCGGACCCCGACGGACGCCGCACGCAGGGCGTCGGCATAGCGGGCGACGCGGGGATCGTCGTCCCCGATGTCGTCACGCGGGTACTCCAGCGCGCGCATGGTCAGGTGCGAGTTGCCCACGGCACCGGTCAGCCAGTGACCGTCGCCGGCGATCGCCACGGCTTCGCAGGTCAGCGCCTCCACCGATACTGCCGCCCGGGAATCCGGACGGAGCAGCGCAGACACTCCCCACCGCTGATCGCCCTCGGCCGGCACCACCTGGATCCCGTACGAACCGTCGGCCAACGCCTCCGCACCCTCGGCGAAGAGCTGGTCGAACGTGGCGCGCTTGGTCCTGCGCAGCAGCGATTCACTCGCCGGTTCACTCACTCAGTACTCTCCCGTGTCCACCCTTGCTCTTCCTCGCGAGGCTCGCGGGGTTGAGGGGGAAGACACATGACCGGCTTCGCTCGGTTGCAGACCCGGGTCGCCGACCTGCGACGCCCCTGACTGCGGCGGTAGCTCCCCCGCATAACGCGGGAGCGTGACTTATTACGAACCAAAGAACCTCCTGCTGAATGCTGGTGCAACATGACCTGCGGTGATCTGATGGGTTTGTGGCAGAGGCATTGGACGCTTCCCGCAGTGACGTCGATGGGGGTGTCGGTGCCGGCGGGAGCGGCGACGGACCTGGCCGGTCGGGCCGGGAAGGGCGGCCGGTCGGGCGACGTATCGTGGTCGGCGTGGTGGGGTTGGGCGCCCTGGGGGTGTTCAGCGGGTCCGCCGTGCAGCGGTTCCTGGCTGATGTGGCGCAGCACGATCCGACTGGGCTGACGAATCTGCTGCCCTTGGGGAACCAGTTCCGCATCTACACGGTGACCGGGAGCGTTCCGACGCCGGATCCGGCCACGTACCGGCTGTCGATCTCCGGGCTGGTGGACCACCCTCAGCAGTACTCACTCACCGATCTGGCGGCGCTGCCGCAGACCGACATGGTGCGGGACTTCCAGTGCGTCACCGGCTGGCGCGTCCCGAACGTGCCGTGGAGCGGGGTGCGGTTGCGGGACATGCTCGCCCTGGCCGGGGTACAGAGTTCTGCGAAGGCGTTGCGCTTCGTCTCCTTCGACGGGACCTACACGGAGTCGTTGACGCTGGACCAGGCCGAGAACCCGGACATGTTGGTGGCGCTGAAGATGCTCGGCGGTCCGGTCAGCCACGAACACGGCGGGCCGGTGCGCCTCTACGCGGCGCCGATGTACGGGTACAAGAGCATCAAGTGGCTCTCGGAGATCCAGGTGGTGGACGCGGTCCGTCCCGGCTACTGGGAGGGCTACGGCTATGACGTGGACGCCTGGGTCGGGAAGTCGAACGGGAGGAACGGCGATGTCCCGACCGGCTGAGGCCGGCCGCGTCCGGCGGAGGATCGAGCGCTTCACGCGGGCCGAGCGGTGGGTGCACCGCGTGACGGCCACGCTGATGCTGACACTGATGGCGACCGGGGCCGTGCTGTATCTGCCTTCGTTGTCGGTCTGGATCGGGCACCGTCCGGCAGTGGCGCTGATCCACCTGTACTCCGGGTTCGCCCTGCCGATCCCGATGGCGGCCGGGCTGTTCTCCCGCGCGTATCGGGCAGACGTGCGGCGGTTGAGCCGGCACACCGACGTCGACCGCGAGTGGCTGCGCAACCGCGCCTGGCGTGAGGACCGGGCCCGGGAGCTGACGCTTCCGGTCGGCAAGTTCAACGCCGGACAGAAGCTGAACGCGTCCTTCCAGTGCGGCGCGATCCTGGTGATGGTCGGAACCGGGACCCTGATGTGGTTCCCGCACCTGGTCGGGGTGTCGGCCCGGACCGGCGCGACGTTCGTGCACGACTGGCTGGCGCTGGCGATCGGCTTTGTGGTGATCGGCCACGTGTGGTTCGCGCTGAACGACCGGCAGGCCCGGATCGGGATGCGGACCGGCTGGGTGACGCGCGGCTGGGCGGAACGGGAGCATCCGGCCTGGGCGGCCGAGCTGGCGGCGGAGGAGGGGTCCGAAGACGACGCCCCGGGCTCCGACGCCCTGAGTGAGGCGGAGGACCGCGCGGCCCGCGGTGAGGCGGGCACGCGCGATCGGGTGGAGGGCCGCGCCGTTCATCAGGCGCGAGCCTGGGACAGGTAGTCGACCGCTGCCGCGCAGGGAGTACGCCGGTTGGTGACGACCACGTTCATGGCGTCCCTGGCCGGGTGCAGACGCGCCACCATGTGACGGTCCGTGCCGGCCGGGTAGTCCCCCCGCAGGCAGGGTGCCACCGATGGAACGGCCGCGGCCATGACCCGCCCTGACGTCGGCACGTGGTTCGCCGCGCCGTCCGGGATGTCGGCGCCCTGCCTGACCGTCCCCAGCATCTGCTTGGTGTTGGCCGGTGCCGAGAACGGGATGAGCGGAGCCGGGACCACCTGCGACCGGGCGCCGCGCACGGCTGCGAGGCCGTCCGAAGTGCGGTCGGCGGACCCGCCACCGAGCTGCGACCAGCCGCCGGGGCTGGAGCCGGAGCCGTCCGGGCCGGTCGAGTCGGCGGGGTCGGCGGGACCGGCAGGGCCGGCAGGGGTCTGCGACTCCGGGGCGGCGGGGTCGGCAGCGCGGGGACTGGTCTGGGACACCCGGTAGGCCGCGATCTCGCCCCGCGTGCCGTCCGGCAGGACGACGGGACGCGGATGAAACGCGTACGCCGGATCGGCGGACTCGAGGGGCCCGGCGAGCCAGGGCACGTAGTGACCGTCGTGGTGCATGGCCAGCAGGTGACCCCACAGCCCGACGTCGGCCGGGCGGTCCGGGGCGGTGAGCGTCCAGCCGCTGGCCGTCCAGCCCTGGAGCGTCATGGCGCCGGGGCCGGGAAGGACCTGGCCGTGTCGGCCGACCTGGCTGTGCTCGTCGTAAGGGCCGAGCTGGATGTGGTGCCGGACATGCGGTGCCCTGGCCGCGTCGACGGACGACGCCACGCCGAACGCCTGGCTCGGCAGCAACGGCACGGCGAGCGCCGCGATCGCGACAGCGAAGCCCGAGGTGCGGCGGGCCCGGTACGTGGTCCCGCCCGGCCGGACCATAGCGTGGGCCGTTCGGCGACGAACGTCGGCCAGGGCCCGGGGAAGAAGCGGCTGCTGGGCCGGGGTCGGCGAGGCGACTTGCTCTATGCGGTTCATGGTGACTCCAGATCGGTTTCGGTTTTGGTGCGGACTTTCTTGGTGGAGCGGGGAGAAGGGATCGGGGCCGGAGCAGCGTCCAGATCGGTGCTGTCCGGATCGGTGCCGTCCCGGTCCGCATGGTCGCGACCTGTGGCGTCGCGACCGGGCGCATCGGGATCGGCGGCGGCCTCGCTGAACATCTCGCGCCGCGTGTTGGCGGCGGACTCGCGCACGCCCTCGCCGTCGATGGCGTGGTGCAGGCCGGCGCGGATCAGCGAGGCGAACTTGTACTCGGGATCGATGGCCAGCGCCCGGTCCACCGCGCACTGCGCGATGGCGGGCCGGCCGATCGCCCACGCCGCCCACGCGGCCAGCGCGTAGGGGGCGAGGCGAAGATCGGGGTGCGGCGCGCGCCGCGCCAGCTCCGCGCCCAGCCGCAGCAGCTGCCCGGCGGAGTCCACGGTCGCGGCGGCGCACGCCAGGTAGTCGCGCACCCGCCAGTTGAGCAGCGCGACCAGCAGCTCGGCCGCCTCGGCGTCGCTGAGGACCGGCGCTGCGAGCAGCGAGCCGGGCGGCTCGGCGAGCACCGGGCCGTCGGACGCGCCGGCGCCCGGGACACGGTTGGTGAGGCGGCGGGAGGTGCGCGCGGCCGGGATGACGGCGTCGGCGGAGTGCGGGGCGGTGCCGTTGACGTGTGACGCGGTCTGCTCGGAGGCATCGGCATCGGCATCGGCATCGACAGAACCGTCGGCCGACCGGGAGTCCGTATCCGAGGACTGAGATCCGGGACGCTCCGTGGACAACGCCGCGGTCACGCTGCCGGACAGACCGCGACGACCGGCGCGGGGACCTTCGGGCCGAGCCGAGCGCGGCGCGGGTTCGTCCGAGTCCGTGCCGCAGCGGGCCAACAGCACGTCCATCAGGCGACGGGCGTCGGCCAGGCCGGCGTCGGTGTCGTACCAGGTGGGGTCCAGCTGCTCGACCGCGGCGGAGGTGCGGGCCAGGACCTCCGGCGGGTACGGGTCCAGGGTCGCGTCGAGCGCCTCGCGGCTGGCGTAGACCGTGTGGCCGCGGGCGGCGAACGCCCCGGCCAGGGCGGCCGGCGCCTCGGCGGGGACGACGGTCCCGGCCGACGGGCAGCAGCGGTTGTTGCGGCACATGTAGGACCACCAGCGGCCGTTCGCGGTGTAGAGCGCGTCGACGACCGTGACCCGCTCCTCGCTGGCCGCCGCCTCCACCTGGGCCCGGAACGCGGCCATCAGCTTGCGGCAGTGGTCGGGCCGGGCCTTGGCGCCGGTGGCGCCGCGCGGGCCGAAGGCGACCAGGATGGCGATGTCCGCGTTCTGATCGCGCAGCCGCGCCGCGAGTTCCAGGGCGGTGCTCCGTTCGTGTCCGCGAACCTGGTCCAGATCGATGCGGACCCCGTGCCGGATGAAGCTGCCGCCTTCGGCCGAATGGCTGACACCGAGCACGACCAGGCTGTTCTCCGGATGGAAGCCGAACAGGAACGGGATCGAGGCGACCACCGAGCCCGGGGAGGCCAGCCGGACGGTGCCGACCGGGGCGGCGGGATCGGCCGCACCGGCGTGGGCACCGGGCCCGGCACCCGGGTCGTCACCACCACCGGCAGCCGCACCCGACGCCCCACCAGCAGCACCGACAGCACCGACGGCACCCGCGGCAGCGGCACCGGCAGCGCTCGCGGCACCGCCGGACGAGCCGCCCGACGCCCCGCCAGACACACCGGCTCCGGCCTGGCCCGGAATCCCGCCGCGCGCACCGCGCGGACGGGACGGGGCCGGCGTTCCGGCGGCGGCTCCGGCGGCTCCGGCTGCGGCGCCGCCGGTATCGGGGCCGCCGGACGGGAGGCCGTCGGCGGCGACGGCTCCGGTGGCGGTGGTGAGGTCGTGATCCATGACCGATACTGTGCCGATTCCCGGGCACGGAGCGCGACCATGACATGACCGACTGTGGATAAACCCGGGTTGTGGATAACGGGTATCCCTCTAACGGTCTAATCCGCACGCTCGGCGGCGCGCGGATCGCCGGGAAAAACATCCGCGTGATCTCAGCGTCTTCTCAACCGGGCGGGGCAGAATGCGGCCATGCACATCCTCGTGGTGGACGACGACCAGGCGGTCCGTGACTCGCTGCGCCGCTCGCTGGCCTTCAACGGCTACGAGGTCGAGCTGGCGGCCGACGGACTGGCGGCGCTGGAGGCGATCGCGAAGCGGCGGCCGGACGCCGTCGTGCTCGACGTCATGATGCCCAGGCTGGACGGCCTGGAGACCTGCCGCCGGCTGCGCTCGGCCGGCGAGGACCTGCCGGTCCTGCTGCTCACCGCGCGCGACGCGGTCCCGGACCGGGTCGCGGGCCTGGACGCCGGCGCCGACGACTACCTCCCCAAGCCCTTCGCGCTGGAGGAGCTGCTGGCCCGGCTGCGCGCGCTGCTGCGCCGCACCCAGGGCAGCCTGGCCGACCAGTCGGACGCCCCGCTGGCCTTCGCCGACCTCACCCTGGACCCGGCCACCCGCGAGGTGACCCGGGCCGACAAGCCGGTGCGCCTGACCCGCACCGAGTTCAACCTGCTGGAGCTGCTGATGCGGCACCCCCGGCAGGTGCTGACCCGGGCCCAGATCCTGGAAGAGGTCTGGGGCTACGACTTCCCGACCACCGCCAACTCCCTTGAGGTCTATGTCGGCTACCTGCGCCGCAAGACCGAGGCGGACGATCTGCCCCGCTTGATCCACACGGTCCGCGGAGTGGGGTATTCCCTGCGTGAGACGGCCCCGTGAACCCATTCATCCCCGCCGACCATCTGGAGTCCGAGGAGCGCCCGGGACCTTACGAACGACTGCGCGCCAAGATCACGGTCATGATGTCGCACGTCCCGCTGCGCACCCGCATCACCGCCCTGGTGATGGTCGCGGTCGGGTTGAGCGTCGCGCTGGCCTCGATCGCGGCCTGGGTGACGGTGCGGAACCAGATCCTGAACCAGATGGACAGCAGCCTGTACCAGAAGGCGCAGAACGCCACGAACCTGGTCAACACCCACGTCGCCGTGGGGCTGCTCGACTCGACCGTGTACGTCGTCTACGACGGCGGCGGCACCCCCACGGGCCAGTCGAACCTGCCTCCCCAGCTGGTCCAGGACGACATCAAGTTCTCGAACGCGGACCTGGAGGTCGCCCAGCACACCCGCGACGACCACTACTCGACGCTGGTCATCGCCGGGGTCCGCTACCGGGCGCTGAGCGTGCCGATCACCACCGTCGAGACGGCGCTGCAGCCGCCGAACGAGCGGACCGCGGTCCTGGTCGCGGAGTCGATGGCGGACACCCAGCAGACCCTCGGCCGCCTCAGTCTGGTCTCCATCCTGGTCGGCATCGCCGGCATCGCGGTGGCCGGCAGCGCCGGCATCACCGTCGGCCGCACCGGGCTGCGCCCCGTGGACCGGCTCACCGAGGCCACCGAGTATGTGGCCCGCACCGGCGACCTGAGGCCGATCGAGGTCCAGGGCACCGACGAGCTGGCCCGGCTGGCCACCAGCTTCAACAGCATGCTGACCGCGCTGGCCCGCTCCCAGGAACATCAAAGACGCCTGATCGCCGACGCCGGCCACGAACTGCGCACGCCGCTGACCTCGATGCGCACCAACATCGATCTGCTCTCCCAGGTCTTCGGTGCGAGCTCGAACCACCCGGCTCCGGGGTCGAGTCCGGTCCAAATCAGTGACGCCGACCGCGCGGAACTCATCGGCGACGTGCAGGCCCAGATGGAGGAACTGTCCATCCTGGTCGGCGACCTGGTCGAGCTCTCCCGCGACACCAAGCCGCAGACCGCGCCGGAGCCGGTGAACCTGGGCGACGTGGTGCGGCAGGCCGTGGACCGGGTCCGCAGGCGCGCCCCGCACCTGAAGTTCGACATCCAGCTCCAGCCCTGGTACCTCGAAGGCGACCCGGCGGCCCTGGAGCGCGCCGTGACGAACCTGCTGGACAACGCCGCCAAGTGGAGCCCGGAGAACGGGACCGTCACCGTGCGGCTGTCCGACGGACTGCTCCAGGTCGCGGACCAGGGCCCGGGCATCGCCGAAGAGGACCTGCCGCATGTCTTCGAGCGCTTCTACCGCTCCACCGAGGCGCGCACCATGCCGGGCTCCGGCCTGGGCCTGGCCATCGTGCGGCAGGCCGCTGAGAACCACGGCGGCCGGGTCGCGGCGGCGCGGGCCCCGAGCGGCGGGGCCCTGCTCGGGTTCTGGGTGCCCGGGCAGCCGACCGAGGAGGACAGTCCCCAGAACAGCGGCAGGGCGGCGAACGCTTAGGCAGGACCCGACAGTAGGTCCTGACAGGCAGGTCCCGACAGACGGCACACAGGCGCGTTCTCCCGCTGCGGAGAACGCGCCTGTGTGCCGTCTTGGGCACGTAGCGCATAAGCTCGATAAACAACAGGTCCCACACCTGTGGAAACACAGGGGATCCGGGCCCATCTTTTTCGGTCACCTCTTGTCCTGGTCTCAGCAGCATTTAAGGTGAACAGGCGAAGCTCCTCCTCATGAACGAACCCTCGAGCAACGCAGGCGGCAGCGGCGGCCTGGGCGACAACGGTGCCAACGAAGCGGCGCAGCAGGACGTGCGTGAGAGCTTCGGAGCCAACCCCGCCGCGTCCGGCGGCTCGGGGGCCCAGGACCCCCAGGCGGGCCCGGCCCAGCAGGACGCGGTCCCGCCGACCGTGGCTTCGCAGCCGACACCGCAGCCGACACCGCAGCCCGCCCCCGCCGACAACCCGACGCTGATCCAGCCGGCCGCCGACGCGCCGGACCGGACGCTGATCCAGCCCGCGGTGCCGGCGACGCCGGACCCGGCGGCCGGCGGCTACCAGGCACCAGGGCAGGCACCGGCGCAGGCACAGGCCGAAGCGCAGTCTGGCCCGATCGGCCCCGGCCCGCAGGCCCCGCAGACTCCCGGCCAGCCCCAGCCC
>NZ_JAACYW010000345.1 GCF_015356825.1 Catenulispora rubra
GGCGTGCGGTCGTTGGCCGGTGGCGGTGGGGCGGCGCGGGTCCGCGATCGGCGGCTGCATGCGGCGCCGCTGGTCAGTGGCCTGCGATGGGCGCTTGCCGGTGCCGGTGCCGTCGGCGGTCGGTCGGCGCGGGGGCATCGCGCCTTGTGCGCGCGGCGGGGTCGCTTGGGATGACGTGCCGTGCCCGCGTGATGCCGTGCCGGTCTGTCGGCGCTGGCCGGTCGCACCTGAGCCGTTGATCGGCCGCCGCCCCACAACCGTCGGCGCGTTGGTCGGCGCAACCGTCGTAGTCACCGGTGCCACCGGCGGCACCGGCACCACCTCCGGCGCCGCCAAAGCCCGCCGCGCCTCCGCGATCCCGAGCCGGGCGGCCGGGTCCTTCTCCAGCAGCCCGGTGATCAGCGGGGTCAGCCTCCCGGCGCGCACCGGCGGCGGCGCCTCGTCCAGGATCACCGCGGTCAGGGTTCCGGTGGCGGTCTCGCGGTGGAACGGGGAGAAGCCCTCGACCGCCTGGAACAGCGTGACGCCCAGCGAGAACAGGTCGCTGACCGCCAGTCCTTCGGTCCCGCGCGCCCGCTCCGGGGCGATGTACTCCACCGAGCCCAGGAAGCTTCCGGCCGCCGTCAGCGCGGTGTCGGTGGTGCCGATGGCGATGCCGAAGTCGGTGAGCAGCACGTGTCCGTCGTCGGCCAGCATCACGTTCGCCGGCTTCACGTCCCGGTGCACGATGCCCGCCGCGTGTGCCGCCTCCAGGGCGTCCAGCAGGGCGCCGGCGACCAAGGCCGCGTGTGCCACGGACAGCGGTCCGTACTCCTCGACGTGCTCCTCCAGGGTGTGGCCGGCGACCAGTTGCATCACCGTCCAGGGGGCGCCGTCCTCGACCACGACGTCGTGCACCGCCACCACGTTCGGGTGGTCGCGCAGGCGGGCCGCGTTGCGCGCTTCGCGCTCGGCGCGGCGGAGGCGTTCGTCGGCGTCGGGGCCGGGGGTGGCCGGGAGCCAGACCTCCTTCACCGCGACCTCGATGCGCAGGGCTTCGTCGGAGGCGCGCCAGACCCGGCCCATGCCCCCGGCACCCAGGCGTGCCAGCAGACGGTACCGGCCACCGATCAGCCGGCCGGGCTCTGCCTGTCCAGCCATCCGCGTCCCCCCGCATCAATGGTTTGTGTCCGAGATCAGGCTACGTGCATATCTTCGCGGGCAGCCTACTGTCCGGGAAGTCAAAGCAGCGTCGGGACGGTTCCCGAGAAAACTAGAACGTGTTACATTCTGGGGCGAGGGCCGGGGTGACGCGCACCACGCTCGGGTGACCGGGAATGAATCGCGTGGCACACTGGTTCGGAACGACGAACGCGTGCTCCGGGGTCGGTGGAATTCCGAACCGGCGGTGACAGTCCGCGAACCGCTCGTTCGCTTCGGCGAACGGGTGGCCGATCCGGTGGAATTCCGGGACCGACGGTTAAAGTCCGGATGGGAGGCTGCACGCGACGGGCGTGCCGCCTCGCTGTGTCCGCACAGCGCCGGTGCGGACCACGTCCCGTCGCGGCGTTCGCGACGGCTGCCGCCGACCTGGGCGGAGCGTGCCGTGGCGCGCCGCCTCCCCTCACGCACCCCCTTTTCCCGGAGTCCGGGTTCGACCGCGTGCCGACCGGCACCGGCAAGAGGCGGATTGCGGACTTAAGAGGGAGCACACCGTGTTCACAGGCATCGTCGAAGAGCTCGGCCGCGTCGTCGCGCTGGAGGTGGAAGGCGACTCCGCGCGGCTGCGCGTGGCCGGGTCGCTGGTCACCTCCGACGCCGAGCACGGCGCCTCCATCGCCGTCAACGGCGTGTGTCTGACCGTCATCGAGTCCGGGACCGAGGCCGCCCAGGCCGGGGAGTTCACCGCGGACGTGATGGCCGAGACGCTGGTCAAGTCCAACATCGGCGACCTCAGGCCGGGTGACCCGGTCAACCTGGAGCGCCCGATGAAGCTCGGCGCGCGCCTGGGCGGACACCTGGTGCAGGGCCACGTCGACGGTGTCGGCACCGTGCTGGAGCGCATCCCGGGCGAGCACTGGGAGGTCGTCCGGGTCTCGCTGCCCTCCGCGCTGTCCCGCTACGTCGTCGACAAGGGCTCGATCACCGTGGACGGCATCTCGCTGACCGTGGTCGAGGCCGCCGTCGACTCCTTCACCGTGAGCCTGATCCCGACCACGCTGGAGCTGACCACGCTGGGCAGCAAGGGCCCCGGCGCCGCGGTGAACCTGGAGATCGACGTGATCGCCAAGTACACCGAGCGGCTGCTGGGGCTCGGCGACACCAGCGCCGACCAGCCCCGGGACGGCACCGCGAACAACACCGCGAACGGCACCCCGAACAGCACCGCGACCGTCGGCGGGCAGCAGGCGTGAACGGAGCCTTCCACTGGGCCAACCTGGTCGCCTTCCACCTGTTCGGGGAGACGGTCAAGTGGTCCGACCTGCTGGGCAACCTGCTCGGCCTGGCCACGGTGGCGCTCGCGCTGCGCCGCTCGATGTGGGCCTGGCCGGTGCAGATAGCCGGCTGCGTGCTGCTGTTCGGCGCCGACATATCGGCGCACCTCGGCGGCACCGCGGCGCGGCAGGTCGCGCTGGCGGTGATGGCCCTGTACGGCTGGTTCCGCTGGACGTCGGTCCGCAGGAACGAGCACGACATCACCATCCGCTGGGCAGGCTGGCTGGAGCGCGCGCTGTTGGTCGCCGGGCTCGGACTCGGCACCGTCGCCTTCGCGCTGGTGCTCGAGCACTACAACGCCTCGTGGGCGCCGTGGCCGGACGCCTACATCTTCATCGGCTCGCTGGTGGCCACCGTGGCCCAGGCCAAGGGCTACGTCGAGTTCTGGTTCGTCTGGATCGCCGTCGACATCGTCGGCGTCCCCCTCGCCTTCAACAACGGCCTTCCGGTCTCCGGTCTGGTCTATGTCTTCTACTTCGCGATCGTCGTCGCGGGCCTGCGCCAATGGATGATCAAGGCGCGCGCCAAGACTTCCATCAACACAGCCCCCAGACTGCGGCAGCCGGTCCCCGCTGCCGACACCACTTCTTTGAAGGAGGCCATCGTATGAGCGCCCCGGAAGTCGCCGAGCCCATCGTCCTGGACACCATCGAGCGCGCCTTGAAGGAACTGGCAGCCGGCCGGCCCATCGTCGTGGTCGACGACGAGGACCGGGAGAACGAGGGCGACCTCATCTTCGCCGCCTCGCTGGCCACCCCCGAGGTCGTCGGGTTCACCATCCGCTACTCCTCCGGCGTGATCTGCGTGCCGCTGCCCGCCGCCGACGCCGACCGGCTCAACCTGCCGCCGATGACCGCCGTCAACCAGGACCGCAAGGGCACCGCCTACACGGTCTCGGTGGACGCCCGGGACGGCGTGACCACCGGCATCTCGGCCGCCGACCGGGCGCACACCATCCGGCTGCTGGCCGCCGCCGACACCGCCGCCGAGGACCTGACCCGGCCCGGCCACGTCTTCCCGCTGCGCGCGAAGGACGGCGGCGTGCTGGTCCGCGCCGGCCACACCGAGGCCGCCGTGGACCTGTGCCGGCTGGCCGGGCTGCCGCTGGCCGCCGGCATCTGCGAGGTCGTCGAGGACGACGGCTCGATGTCCCGGCTGCCGCAGCTGGCGCGGTTCGCCAAGGAGCACGACCTGGCGCTGATCTCCATCGCCGACCTGATCGCCTACCGCCGCCGCACCGAGAAGTCGGTCACCCGGGCCGCCGAGACCCGGCTGCCGACTGCCTTCGGCGAGTTCCGCGCCGTCGGCTACCGGTCCGACGTGGACGGCATCGAGCACGTCGCGCTGGTCAAGGGCGAGATCGGCGAGGGCGAGGACGTGCTGGTCCGGGTCCACTCCGAGTGCCTGACCGGGGACGTTTTCGGGTCCCGGCGCTGCGACTGCGGCCCGCAGCTGCACGCCGCGTTGCGCGCCGTGGACGTCGAAGGCCGCGGTGTCGTGCTCTACATGCGCGGCCACGAGGGCCGCGGCATCGGCCTGATGCACAAGCTGCGCGCCTACGAGCTGCAGGAGCTCGGCCACGACACCGTGGACGCGAACCTGGAGCTGGGCCTGCCGGCCGACGCCCGCGACTACGGCACCGGCGCGCAGATCCTGGCCGACCTCGGGGTGCGCTCCATGCGGCTGCTGACCAACAACCCGGCCAAGCGCTCGGCGCTGGAGGGGTTCGGTCTGCAGGTGACCGGACGCGTGCCGCTGCCCGGGAACGTGACCGCCGACAACATCCGCTACCTGCGGACCAAGCGCGACCGGATGGGGCACGACCTGCCCGATCTGGAAGACGCGGACGGCCTGGACGGCCTGGACGACCTCGAAGCGGCTGCCGCCGCCGACACCGAAGCACTCGCCTCGGCCATCGTCGGCTGACGTCTGCTCACCCGACCGACCACCGAACTGATCAGCCGGCTGATAACCCGACTGCTCACCCGACTGCTCACCCGACCACCCGACCTCGACCACCTCGCAAGATCCGGACGCGACCGGCGTCCCCGGTCTGGAAGACTTGCCCTCGCGCGCCGCACGGACACGCGGGGCCACGAACGCAACAAGGAGTGAGCAACAGTGAGCGGAGCGGGAGCGCCGACCATCAGCATCGAGGGTGGCGCCGACCTCAAGGTCGCGGTGGTGGCCGCGCAGTGGCACACGCAGGTCATGGACGGCCTGGTGGCCGGGGCCGAGAAGGCGCTCGCCGAGATCGGGGCGGAGCACGACCTGTTCCGCGCCCCGGGCTCCTTCGAGCTGCCGGTGATCGCCAAGGCGCTGGCCGAGGCGGATTCCGGCTACGACGCCGTGGTCGCCCTCGGCGTGGTGATCCGCGGCGGCACCCCGCACTTCGAGTACGTGTGCGCGGCCGCCACCGACGGCTTGAACCGGGTCGCCCTGGACACCGGCACGCCGATCGGTTTCGGCCTGCTCACCTGCGACACCGAGCAGCAGGCGCTGGACCGCGCCGGCCTGCCCGGGTCGAAGGAGGACAAGGGCCGCGAGGCCGTCGAGGCCGCGGTGGCCACCGCGCTGGTGCTGAAGAAGATCGGGGTGCGGCGGTGAACGCCTCGCCCACAGCCGACGAACCCGTGGAGGTGCCGGTGGGAACCGCCGTTCCGATCACGTCCAAGACCTTCGAGACCCTGTTCGGCGAGCTCGCCGCCAAGGCCGAGCGCGGCGAGGAGGGCTCGCGCACGGTCGAGCTGCTCGGGCTCGGCGTGCACGCCATCGGCAAGAAGATCGTCGAGGAGGCCGCCGAGGTCTGGATGGCCGCCGAGTACGAGGACGGCGACCGCACGGCCGAGGAGATCTCGCAGCTGCTGTACCACGTCCAGGTGCTGATGTTGGCGCGCGGACTGGATCTGGAGCACGTCTACAAGCACCTGTGAGCCTCTCCGGGTGAGTGACTTCGAAGGGCCCCGCGTGGTTGCGCGGGGTCCTTCAAACTGTTCCCGGCGTCATCCCACCGAGTGAACACCCCGGCGCGGCCCGGCGACCTTGGTCGATACTGGCCGGTGGAACACCGTCAACCACCGGTAACCGAAAGGTCACACGCCATGCTGCGCATCGCACTGCCGAACAAGGGATCGCTCTCGGAGGCGGCCACGGCGATGCTGCATGAGGCCGGATACCGGCGGCGCAAGGACGGCAAGGAACTGATGGTCGTCGACGCGGCCAACAACGCCGAGCTGTTCTTCCTGCGCCCGCGCGACATCGCGACCTACGTCGGGTCGGGCCGGCTGGACATCGGCATCACCGGCCGCGACCTGCTGCTGGACTCCGGGGCCTCGGCCGAGGCGGTCATGGATCTGGGCTTCGCACGCTCCACGTTCCGCTTCGCCGCGCTGCCGGCGACCGTGGAGCAGGTGGCCAAGGAGCCGGGGGTGGCGGGCCTGGCCGGGCTGCGCATCGCCTCGGCGTACCCGGGCGTGGTGCGCGAGTACCTGGCCGCCGCCGGGGTGACCGCCGATGTGGTGAAGCTGGACGGCGCGGTGGAGGTGTCGATCGCGCTGGGCGTGGCCGACGTCGTCGCCGACGTCGTGGAGACCGGCACCACCCTGCGCCACGCCGGCCTGGAGGTCTTCGGCGACCCGATCCTCACCTCCGAGGCGCAGCTGATCCGGCGCGTCGGCGCCGAGGAGAGCCCCGCGGTGGAGCAGTTCCTGCGGCGCCTGAAGGGTGTCATCACCGCGCGCGAGTACGTCCTGATGGACTACGACATCCGCGCCGAGAACGTGGACCGCGCGGTCCAGGTCACCCCGGGCATCGAATCGCCGACCGTGTCGCCGCTGCACGACAAGGGCTGGGTCGCGGTCCGCTCGATGGTCCGCCGCGCCGAGGCCCAGCGCATGATGGACGACTTGTGGGATCTGGGTGCGAGGGGAATCCTCGTCACGGATATCCTCGCGTGTCGGCTTTAGTTGTCATGGGTTCTTTGAGCCCGGGAGAAACGGACCAGCGTGCAGGTGACGGACAACCACGATCACGACCACCAGGCCCCCGGACCTCTGGACCCGAACAGCCTCCCGGTCCCCGATCGCGTCCCGCAGCTCCCTGCGACCTTCCGGCCGCAGCGCACCCGGGTGGCGGTGCTGGCGGTGTCCACGGCGCTGATCGTCACGCTGGTCGTCGTTGCCCTGATACTGCCCGACACCGGCTCCACGGCCTGGTCGACCCCCCAGCGCGTGGCGTTCGCGGCGATCGGCCCGGCCATCTCGGCGGGGCTTTACCTGCTGGCGCGCCCGAAGATCGTCGCCGACGAGCGGGGGCTGACGATCGTGAACACCGCGCGGACGCAGCGCCTGGAGTGGGCGCAGATCGTACGGGTGAACCTGCGCCCCGGGGATCCTTGGGTGCTGCTGGATCTGGACAACGGCGAGGTGCTGCCGGCCATGGGGATCCAGGCTTCCGGCGGGAAGGCGGCGCGCAAGGCCGCCGGCGAGCTGCGGGCCCTGGTGGACGAGCACACCAGGACCGAGCGCGACGACTAGCTGAGCGCTAAGCAGCACCCAGCGAAGCGGTGGCCAGCTTCAGCGCGAAGCCAAGAAACAGCGAGCCGATGCCGCCGGTCATCGAGGCCGCGAGTCGCTTGCGCCGGCGGAACGCGGTTGCGAGCCGGTGCCCGGTGAAGATCAGGACGCTCAGGTATCCGGCCGAGAACAGCATCACGATCGTCGACAGCAGCGCGAAAGCCTCGGTCGGGTGCGCGGCGTGCGGGTTCACGAACTGGGTCAGGAACGCCAGGTCGAACAGGATCGCCTTGGGGTTCAGCAGGCTGACGACCAGCGCTCGGCGGAACGGCCGCTCGGCGGCCTCCATCGCCTCGGCCATCGCTGCGGCGTCGGCAGCCGGCGCAGCCGAGCGCTGCCGCCAGGCCTTCACCGCCGAGCGCAACATCCCGAACCCGAGCCACGCCAGGTAGGCCGCGCCAAGGTACTTCACCACGTCGAACGTCGCCGGCGATCGCTTCAGCATCGAGGCCGCGCCCGCGGCGGTCAGCGTCAGCAGCACCGCGTCGCCGAGGAACACGCCGCAGGCCGCGCGATAGCCGGTGCGCACACCCTTGCGCGCGCCGACCGTCAGCACATACAGCGAGTTCGGACCCGGCAGGAGCACTATCAGCAGCGCGCCGAGCACGAAGGTCGGCAGATCAACAGTCCCGAGCATGCCGCGAAGCCTCTCACACCGGGCTCCGCGGGCGCGCGGGGTTTCACCGCTTGAAATCGGCGAAGGGGTCCTGCCCCGGGGCTTCCCGGTCCTGCTCGGGGTGCTCGGCCGCGTGCTCCTCGCGCAGCACCCGCCGCAGCACCTTGCCGATCATGTTGCGCGGCAGGTCCTCGCGGAACGAGATCAGCTTGGGCACCTTGTACGGCGCCAGGTGCTGGTGCGCGAACACGTCCAACTCCTCGGCGCTGGCTGACATCCCCTCGGCGAGCTGGATCACCGCCTTCACCGTCTCCCCGCGGTACGGGTCCGGCACGCCGATCACCGCCGCGTCGTAGACCGCCGGGTGCTCGCGCAGCACGTCCTCGATCTCCGAGGGGTAGATCGAGAACCCGGAGGCGATCACCACGTCGCGCTTGCGGTCGATCAGCGTCACGTAGCCGTCCGGCGACATCACCCCGATGTCGCCGGTGTACAGCCAGCCGTTGCGCAGCGCTTGCTCGGTCTCGTCCTCCTGGTTCCAGTAGCCCTGGAACAGCTGCGGCCCGAACACCACCAGCTCCCCGGCCGCGCCGATCGGCAGCACGCGGTCCTGGCGGAACTCGTCGACGATCTTCACGTGGGTGTTCGGCAGCGGCAGCCCGATGGTGCCCGGCCGGGAGTTGGCGTTCAGCGGGTTGGCCAGCGTGACCGGGGAGGACTCGGTCATGCCGTAGCCCTCGACGAGGCGGCCGCCGGTCGCCTTCTGGAAGGCGTCGATGGTGTCCACCGGCAGGCGCATGGCGCCGGATATGCAGGTCCGGATGGAGCGCAGGTCGTATTTACCGAGCTTCGCGTGCTCCAGCAGCTTGGAGTAGATCGGCGGCACGCCGGGGAACACCGTGGGCCGCTCGTGCTTCACCGCGTCCAGCACCAGCTCCGGGTCGAACGTCGGCAGCAGGACCAGCGTCCCGGCCAGCAGCACGCCGGTGACCACGCACAGCATCAGGCCGTAGACGTGGAACAGCGGCAGCACGCACAGCACCGACTCCCGCCCCACCACGGCGTTCTGGTCCCACGCCTCCACCTGGTGTGCGTTCGCGACCAGGTTCCGGTGGGTGAGCATGGCGCCCTTCGGGCGGCCGGTGGTGCCGCCGGTGTACTGCAACACGGCCAGGTCCTGCGCCGGTTCGACCGGCTCCTGGTCGACGGGGCCCGGCGAGTTCTCCAGGAACTCCGTGTACGGCACGGCGCGCGCCCCCGGCGGCAGCGGCGTGATCAGCCGCTCCCGCTTCTCCCGGGCCGCGCCGATCGGCAGGTCCAGCAGCTTGCGCTTGAACGAGGGCAGGAAGTCGGCCAGGCACACCGAGATGACGTGCTCGACCGCGGTGCCGGGCCGGGCGGCGTCCAGGGTCGCGTAGGCGCCGTCGAAGACGATCGCCACCTTCGCGCCCGAGTCGGTGAGCTGGTGCCGCAGCTCGGAGTCGGTGTAGAGCGGGTTGCAGGCGACCATCACGGCGCCGAGCCGGGTGATCGCGAAGAACGCGGTGACCGCGGCCGGGCAGTTCGGCAACACCAGGGCAACGCGGTCGCCCTTGTCCACGCCGAGCTCGCGCAGCGCGCCGGCCAGCAGGTCGACGTCCCGGCGAAGCTGCTTGTAGCTGGTCTTGCGGCCGAAGAACACCAGGGCGGTCCGGTCGCCGAAATCGCGCGCGGCGTTGTCCAGAAGCCTGGTCACCGGGACGTCCGGGACGGTCACGTCGGTGGGCACGCCCGCTGCGTAGAACCGCAGCCAGGGCCGCTCCGCATAGGGATCGGGCACGGCTGTAGACGGGGCGGTCTGGCTCACAAGCGGAGTCAAACATGTATTGAGGGGGTTGTCAGTAGCCCCCTTGGACACAAGATCGCAAAATCCGCTGTTCACGAAAAGACTTTCGAGTCTTCACATGAGCGTTACGACCGCTAGAGTCCGAAGGATGCGCTACATCATCATCGGCGCCGGCGCGGTCGGCGGCACCATCGGCGGCCGGCTGGCCGAATCGGGGCGGGACGTGGTCCTGGTCGCACGCGGTGCGCACCTGGAGACCCTGCGGCGGGACGGGTTGCGGCTGCTCACCCCGGACAGCGATCTGTATTCGCCTCCAACCCCCCGGCTGCCGATCCCGGCGGTCGCCGGGCCGCGGGAGCTCGGCGAGCTGCGGCGGGACGACGTGCTGGTGCTCTGCGTGAAGTCGCAGGACACCGCAGGCGTGCTGAATCAGTGGGCGCAGGCGCCGGTCGCCGGCGGCGGGACCGCGGCGGAGCTGCTGCCTGTCGTCTGCGCGCAGAACGGCGTCGAGAACGAGCGCACGGCGCTGCGCCTGTTCCAGAACGTGTACGGGCTCTGCGTCTGGCTGCCCTCGGTGCACCTGGAGCCGGGCGTGGTGGCCGCCAACTGCACGCCGCAGTCGGGCATCCTGACCGTCGGCCGGTACCCGGACGGCGTCGACGACGTGATCAAGCAGATCGGCCACGACCTCGGCGAGAGCCGGTTCGACGCGCCGGTGGTCGACGACGTGATGCGCTGGAAGTACGGCAAGCTGCTGAGCAATCTGGGCAACGCCGTCGAGGCGGTGGGTGACGTGGCTGCCGACGACGACCTGGCCGAGCGGCTGATCGAGGCGTGTCGGCAGGAGGGGATCCGGGTCCTGAACGCCGCCGGCATCCCGTTCGTCGGCTCCGCCGAGCGTCAGGCCGTCCAGGGCGATCGGATGGACTTCGTCGAGATCGCCGCCGTGCCGCGCGGCGGCGGCTCCAGCTGGCAGAGCCTGGCGCGCGGGACCGGGTCGATCGAGACGGACTACCTGTCGGGCGAGATCTCGCTTATCGGGCGCACTCATGGCGTCCCGACTCCGGTCAACGCGCTGATGCAGCGGCTGAGTGCCGTGTTCGCTGCCGAGGGGCGGGCTCCGGGCAGTCTGGCGCTGACGGAGCTGGCGGCGTTGGTGGAGCAGGCTCAGGAGTCCGTGTCCTGATTCCACGAGGCGGCGCGGGCTGATCTGAAGCTGAGCGGACTGATCTGCAACTGATCTGAAGAGGTGACGCAACCTTTCCGGTTCCCGGTCACTCATGTGTCTCGATCGACGGGAATCGGGAGGGGCCCATGGGCGACCAGGCACGGCTGGAGGAGTTCGCCGAGTACGCGGCGGCTCGGCAGAGCCATCTGAAACGCACGGCGTTCTTGCTGTGCGGGGACTGGCATGAGGCGCAGGACCTCACGCAGACCGCGCTCCTGAACCTGTGCAAGGCCTGGCACCGTGCGAAGCGGGCCGACTCCATCGACGCCTACGCGCAGAAGACGCTCATCAACGCCTACCTCGGCGGGCGGCGCAAGCGGAGCCGGGAGCGCGAGATCCAGGCCTCGGTCGCGGTGACGACCTCGCCTTTCGCCAGGGAGGACCAGCCCGATCTGCGGCTGGCGCTGCTGGCCGCGCTGACCGAGCTGCCGCCGCGCGGCCGGGCCGTGGTGGTCCTGCGGTTCTGGGCGGACTTCAGCATCGAGGACACGGCCGCCGCGCTCGCGTGCTCGACCGGCAACGTGAAGAGCCATTCGTCGCGGGCCCTGGCCAAGCTGCGGGAGCTGCTCGGGGATTCCCTGGCCGACTTCGAGTACTCGCGGGAGGGCGGGCGGCGATGAAGAGCACTGAGGAGATGTCGGACGAGACGGCGCGCGAGCTGTTCGGGATGATGTTCGACGAGGACGGCGTGGCGGTGCCGCAGGACGATCTGGCGCCCGGGGCGATGGCCGGGTACCGGCGCTTCCGGCGTCGGCGGACGGCGCTGGCCGGGGCCGGGGCTTCGGCGGCGCTGGTCGGGGTCGCGTGCGTGGCGCTGGTGGTGGCCTGTCTCTT
>NZ_JAACYW010000346.1 GCF_015356825.1 Catenulispora rubra
CTCCCGCAGCGTCCCCGCCAGCTCCCCCTCCGATCGCACCCACACCGCGAGCCCCGCCGCATCCAGCACCGCCGCGTTGGTCCGGCCGTGCCCGACCAGGCTCCGGTAGGTGGCGACCGGCAGCCCGGTGGCGAAAGCCTCCAGCGTGGAGGAAGCCCCCGCGTTCTGCACCATCACATCAGCGGCCGCCATCAGCGTCGGCATGTCACCGACCCACCCGAACACGTGCGGGAACCCCGCCGCGCGCAGCCGCCCCCGCAGTGCCTCGTTGCGTCCGCACACCACCACCGGCGTCACCACGCCCGACGCCGCCAGGTCGCGGGCCGTGCGCTCAATGTCGCCGACGCCCCACGAGCCCCCGAGCAGCAGCGCCAGCGGCTTGTCCGCCGCGTCCAGGCCGAAGCGCGCTCGCGCCGCCTGCCGCTGTGCCGCCGTGCGCGGCGTGAACCGCGCCGACACCAGCGGCCGGGCCACCGTGACCCGGGACGGTGCCACGCCGTGCGCCACCGCCTGCGCCGCGGTCACCGCGTGCGGTGCCAGGTACAGGTCCACGCCCGGCGCGATCCACAGGGGATGCACCGAGAAGTCCGTGAACGTCACCACCACCGGCACCGCCAGCCGGCCCGACGCGCGCAGCCGGCCCAGTACCTGCGCCGCCAGCGGGTACGTCGCCACCGCCGCGGCCGCGTCCGGCGGTATCGCGTCCAGCACCGCTTGCTCCGCGCCGCGCAGCAGGTGGCGCTGCACCAGGCCGGGGCGGGCCGCGCGCTCGGTGCGTGAGTAGATGCACTGGTACAGCGCCGGGGCGTGGGTGATCATGCGGCGGTAGGAGTCGCACATCGTGCGGCCGCCGGGCATCAGGGTCAGGAAGTCGTGCCGGTCGACCGCGAAGCCGCGCGCGGTCAGCCGGTCGGCGAGGGCCGTGGCAGCGCTGTCGTGACCGGCGCCGACCGAGGCGGAGAAGATGACCACGCGGGACATGTGAGTCCTTCCGGAGAACATTCGGAGGCTGTGTTTCGGACTCATCCCATGCTGGCCACGGCGGGCCGCCGAATCAGTAGTGCGACCTGGCGGTTCGGGGGTGGGGCCAGCACCACCCCGGGGGGTGAGGCAGACCTGATGGACCAGGTTCGACGTGCGCGAATACCGTGAACGCGTGCCGACGACGCGAGAGAACCTGCGCATCCGCTGGGGCGAGGCCGGGTGGGACGCCCTGTTCCTGGTGAGCGGGCTGCCGCTGTGGGCCGGGTCGATGGTGATCCTGATGGTCGGGAGCCAGCCGCTGTACCTGATCCTGAACGCGGCCAACCCCGGCATCCCCCGGTTCGTGGTCTCCGTGCTGGTCGTCCCGGCCGTGGTGCTCACGCTGGCACCCATCCTGACGAGCTGGCAGCGCAGCCGCTTCCGCGCGTTCCGGAGCGTGGAGATCCACCGGGTCGAGACGCCGCGGCTGTACCGGGGCCAGGTCCGGCAGGGCCTGCGGTCGGAGGCGCTGTGGCGGCAGACGCTCTACCACCTGATAGCCGGCCCGCTGATCGGGCTGACCGTCGTGGGCCTGGCCTTCATGGACCTGGTGGCGGTCGTGGTGGCGGTCAAGCTCCCCCCGCACGCGCTGGGCGTCATCGACCCCAAGCACGGCCTCACCGGCAAGTTCTGGGGTCAGTGTGCTTACCTCCTGCTGGCCGGCACCGTCACCTACTTCGGGCCGCGCCTGATCCGCCTGCTCGCCGCCGCCGACCTCGCCGCCGCCCGGCGCCTGCTCGGCCCGAGCGAGACCATCGTGCTGGCGAACCGGGTGCAGACCCTGTCCGACAGCCGCGCCGCCGCGGTCGAGGCCGCGGACGCCGAGCGCCGCCGCATCGAGCGCGATCTGCACGACGGCGCGCAGCAGCGCCTGATGTCGCTGGCCGTGCACCTGGGCATCGCCCGCAAGACGCTCAAGGAAAGGGGAGACGTGCCGCCCGAGGCGATGTCCGTCATCATCGACGCCCACGAGCAGGTCAAGGACGCGATGGCGGAGATCCGGAACCTGGTGCGCGGCCTGCACCCGGCGGTCCTGGACGACCGGGGCCTGGACGCCGCGCTGTCCGGCGTCGCGGCCCGCTCGGCGGTCCCGGTGAGGCTGACCGTCGGCGCCACCGGCCCGCTCAGCGCCTCGGTGGAGACCGTCGCCTACTTCGTGGTCTCCGAGGCGCTGGCGAACGTGGTCAAGCACTCCCGCGCGAAACAGGCCGCGGTCGACGTCTCCCGGCGGCAGGACCACCTCCTGATCCGGGTCACCGACGACGGCGTCGGCGGCGCGGACGCGCAGGGCGGCACCGGCCTGACCGGGCTGGCGCAGCGCGTCGCTTCGGTGGACGGCCGGCTGCGGCTAACATCACCGAGCGGCGGTCCGACTGTCCTGACCGCCGAGCTGCCCTGCGGGGTGTGATGCCAGGGGGAACCATGCGCGTGGTGATCGCGGACGACTCCGTCCTCATCCGCGCGGGGGTGGTCCGGGTCCTGGAGCTCTCCGGCCACGAGGTGGTCGCCGAGACCGGCGACGGGATCACGCTGCTGGCCGCCGTGGAGCAGCACCGGCCGGACGCGGTGGTGGCCGACGTCCGCATGCCCCCGACGTTCAAGGACGAGGGCATCGTCGCCGCGGTGCAGATCCGCGAACGGTTCCCGGCCACGGCCGTCCTGGTCCTGTCCCAGTTCGTCGAGGAACGCTACGCGACCGACCTGCTGGCCCGCGACACGACGCGGGTCGGCTATCTGCTCAAGGACCGGGTCGCCGACATCGACTCCTTCATCGAGTCCCTGGAGCGCGTGGCGGCCGGCGGCACCGCGCTGGACCCGGAGGTCGTGGCGCAGTTGCTGGTGCGCCGCCCCACGGACCCCCTGGACCGGCTCACTCCGCGCGAGCGCGACGTGCTGGCGCTGATGGCCGAGGGCCGCGCGAACGCCGCTATAGCGGACGTGCTGGCGGTCAGCGAGAGCGCCGTGGGAAAGCACATCAACAACATCTTCATGAAGCTGGACCTGCAACCGGACGACCTCGGGCACCGCCGTGTGCTGGCCGTATTGCGATACCTAGCTGCGTAACCCAGGGCGTCCCCATTAGCCTCCGCGCATGGATCTTCAGGCGATCGCGGCAACGGGATGGGGTTTCTCTGAGCGCGCCTCTATAGGCGACTGGGAACTACGAGCCGCCGGCGGACACACTTCGCGCGCCAACACTGCGATCCCTCTAGGGGATTCCGGAATGCCGCTTCCCCAGACTCTGGACGCGGTGCGGGATTGGTTCGCGGAGCGCGCTCTGCCCGGCCTTGTGCAGACGATCGACGGCAGTCCGCTGGATAGCGAGATCGCCGCTCTCGGCTTCACCGAAACCCTTCGCCCCGCCCTGCGCCAGACCGCGCCATTGGCGCCTGCGTTGGAAACGCTTAGCGGTTCCACGGACTTCCATCGCACAGCGAAGGCCACTCCAGAACTCCCCGAGGACTACTTCACGGTCTACCGTCGCGGCCACGGCATCCCCGAGTTCAAGGACATCCTGACCACCGGCGACGCGCTGATCGCCTTCGCGGTGGTCCGCGACGACAACGGAGAGCCGCTCTCTGTCGGCCGCGTCGCCATTGACACCGGAAGCGGCTATGCGGGGATCGCCGCACTGGCGACGGCGGAAGCCGCACGGCGGCGCGGACTGGCGCGGATCGTATTGCGGGACCTTCTGGCCTTCGCCGCCGAGAACGGCGCGGAGAACACCTACTTGGAAGTCGAGGAGGGGAACGCTCCCGCGCTTGCGCTCTATGCGTCCCTCGGTTACACGACCGCGCACCGTTATCACTGCCGTCACCTGTGACGTCAAGATGTTGCAGGGTGATAGGGGCCGGGCGGAATCTGTGACAAGGCCCACCTAGCCAGGGTCCGGACGGAGCGCCATAGTTACCAGTGAGTAGCTCCTGCCCTCACTCCCAGGGCCGACTGCCGTACTGCCCTCACAGACGGCAAGCACCGGCCCGCGACGCCGCCGACCCCTGGAGGCCGACGATGCAGCAAGAGACATCAGAGATTCTCGCCGCGATCCAAGCCGGGACCACCCCGGCCGAGGACTTCCCGCACCTGAAGCTTCCCGACACCTACCGCGCGGTCACCGTCCACGCCGACGAGGCCGAGATGTTCGCGGGGATGGAGAGCTGGGACAAGGACCCGCGGCGGTCGCTCCACGTGGAGGACGTGGCGACGCCGGAGCTGGGTCCGGGCGAGGCGATCGTCGCGGTGATGGCCAGCGCCATCAACTACAACTCGGTGTGGACCTCGATCTTCGAGCCGGTCTCCACCTTCAGTTTCCTCAAGCGGTACGGCAAGGTGTCCGAACTCACCCGCCGCCACGACCTGCCCTACCACGTGATCGGCTCGGACCTGGCCGGCGTCGTGCTGCGCACCGGTCCCGGCGTCAACAAGTGGAAGCCGGGCGACGAGGTGGTCGCGCACTGCCTGAGCGTCGAGTTGGAGGACGCCGAGGGCCACGACGACACCATGCTCGACCCGCAGCAGCGGATCTGGGGCTTCGAGACCAACTTCGGCGGCCTGGCGCACCTGGCGCTGGTCAAGGCCAACCAGCTGATGCCCAAGCCGGACCACCTGACCTGGGAGGAGGCCGCCTCCCCGGGACTGGTCAACTCCACCGCCTACCGCCAGCTGGTCTCCAAGAACGGCGCGGCGATGAAGCAGGGCGACGTGGTGCTGATCTGGGGCGCCTCCGGCGGCCTGGGGAGCTACGCGACGCAGATGGCACTGAACGGCGGCGCGATCCCGGTGTGCGTGGTCTCCTCGCCGGACAAGGCGGAGCTCTGCCGGGCGATGGGCGCCGACCTCATCATCGACCGCAAGGCCGAGGGCTTCCGGTTCTGGAAGAACACTGGGCCTGATCTAAAAGCTAGCGAGCAGGACCCGAAGGAGTGGCAGCGCTTCGGCGCGAAGATCAGGGAACTGACCGGCGGCGAGGACCCGGACATCGTCTTCGAGCACCCCGGCCGGGAGACCTTCGGCGCCAGCGTCTACGTCGCCAAGCGCGGCGGCAAGATCGTCACCTGCGCGTCCACGTCGGGCTTCAACCACAGCTATGACAACCGCTACCTGTGGATGAACCTCAAGAGCATCATCGGCTCGCACTTCGCCAACTACCGCGAGGCGTGGGAGGCGAACCGCCTCATCGACAAGGGGATGATCCACCCCACGCTGTCGAAGTCCTACCCGCTGGAGCAGACCGGCCAGGCCGCGTACGACGTCCACCAGAACCTGCACCAGGGCAAGGTCGGCGTGCTCTGTCTGGCGCCCGAGGAAGGCCTCGGCGTGCGCGACGCGGCCAAGCGCGAGCGGCTACTGCCCGCGATCAATCGGTTCCGCAACGTGTGATCTCCGCCACGGCGGCACCGGGGCGAGACAACGCGTCCCGACATCCGAGCGGAGGCGGCATTGCCCGCCTTCGCTCGGTTTTTCGAATTTCGCCGCCACCGACAGTGAAGATGACGCGACGCAGGGCTACCGCACCGCTGCGGCCTGCGCGCCTTCCACAAGGCACTGATTCTCGGGACGATGTCCGACATGAGAGGGCCTGCGAGTTCGGCCTGGTAGCATCCGAAGCCTCTACTCATTCCCCGGCCCGACTAGGTGTCATCCGGCCGGAAATCTGACACGATTCACTGTCATGGGACCAGGGCGGCTCGACGAACGCAGCACCGATCGCTACGGCGATCGTGGCGGCGATCGCGGATCCCACGCGCGCCGCGGCGCGAACTCCGCGCAATCTGGCGGCTACCCGCCGCGATCACGCGCGCCCTACGGCGAGTCGTACGAGTCCTACGAGGACGAACCCGGGGGCTACGACAAGCACGACGTCGAGGCCACGTTCTCGGAGATGGAGAAGGAGCTCGACAAGCTCCGCACGGCCCGCGACGAGGCCGTCACCGACACCGAGGACCTGCGCTACCAGATCGAGGTCCTGCGCTCCAAGCTCCATGAGCAGCGCCGCCTGGCCGCCCAGCCGCGCTTCGACAACATCTCCGGGCAGGTGGAGCAGATGCTCCGCAACGCCCAGATCCAGGCCGACCAGGTCCGCGCGGCCGCCGAGCGCGAGCTGCGCGAGTCCCGCGCGAAGACCGCGCGCCTGCTGGAAGAGGCCGCGCACCGCTCCGCGGAGCTGGAAGCCGAGTGGCACACCGAGGTCGGCAACCGCCGGCAGTCGCTGGACCGCGAGCTGACCGAGAAGCGGCAGCAGGCCGAGGCTCAGGTCAACGAGATGGCCGCGTGGGCCGAGAAGGTGCGCTCGGACACCGAGTCGCACCGCGGCCGGATCATCGAGGCGGCCCGCGGCGAGGTCGAGGCCGGCCGCGACCGGATAGCGATGGAGACCGCGCAGGCCATCGAGCACGTCCGCATGGAGACCGAGAACATGCGGACCGCGGCGCGCGCCGAGGCCGAGAAGACCCGCGAGGCGGCCCAGGCCGAGGCCGAGCGGGTGCTGAACGCCGCCGCAGGTCAGGCCCAGCAGGCCCAGGAGCACGCCCAGCAGATCCGGGCCACCGCCAAGTCCGAGGCTGACGCGTCGGTGAACTCCGCGCGCGCCGAGGCCTCGCGGATGTTGATGGAGGCCGGCGGACAGGCCGAGCGGACCCGCGCCGAGTCCAACGCCGAGGGGCTGCGGGTGCGCGGCGAGGCGGAGGCGGCCGCGCAGCACCTGCGGGCCGAGTCCGAGGCGACCGCGCAGCAGGCCCGCCAGGAGGCGGCGAACGACGCCGCGCGGATGCGGGCCGAGGCCCGCTCGGAGGCCGACCAGGTCACCGGCAACGCCGGGCGGATCCTGGCCGAGGCCGAGGAGCAGGCGGCGACGCGGCTGGACCAGGTGGCCAGGGCCGTCGAGGAACTGATCGCCAAGGGCCAGAACGACGCCGACGCCACGCGCGTCGCCGCCGAGGAGGACGTGGCCCCGCTGCGCGGCCAGATCGAGGCGCTGCACGCGCAGGCCAGCGAGCTGCACTCGGCGGCGCAGCAGGCGCACGAGGACGCGCACACGGCGGCCGAGCAGCTGCGGGTGGACACCGAGGCCGGTGTCGAGGCCATGCAGAACGCGGCCCGCGAGGAGATGCAGCGGCTGCGCGAGAAGTCCCAGGCGCGCATCGACGAGCTGCAGGCCCGGACCGAGGCCGACACGGCCAAGGCGCGCGACGGGGCGGACCGGTACTCGCAGAACACCCGCGGCGAGGCGGACACCTACGCGACCACCACCCGGACCGAGGCCGACCGCTACGCCGACAACACCCGCAACGCGGTCAACGCCGAGACCGACAAGCTGCGCTCGGACACCGACGACTACTCGCGGACGACGCGGCAGGACGCTGATACCTACGCCGCGCAGATCCGGGCGACGACCGACGCCGAGGCGGGCAAGGTCCGCGCGGACGCCGACGGCTACGCGCAGCAGATGCAGCAGGCCGCCGACCAGTACTCGATGCAGACGCGGAACGACGCGGACGCCTACTCCGGGGGCATGCGCGGCGACGCCGACGCGTACGCGGCCAAGACCAAGGCGGACTCCGAGCTCGCCTCGGAGAGGCTCCAGGCCGACACCGACAACTACGCGACCGGGGTCCGGGCCGAGGCGGACGGCTACGCGGCCAAGACCAAGGCCGACGCCGAGCACGCGGCCGACAAGCTGCGGGTCGAGACCGAGAACTACTCCGTGGGCGTGCGGTCCGAGGCCGACGCCTACGCCGCGAAGACCAAGGCCGACTCCGAGCAGGCCGCCGAGAACCTGCGCGCCGAGACCGAGAACTACTCGGCCGGGGTGCGCGGCGAGGCGGACGCGTACGCGGCGCAGACCAAGGCCGACACCGACCGGGCCAGCGACGAGGTGCGCGCCGAGGCCGAGAAGTACTCGCACACCACGCGTGCGGCGGCCGACGTGTACTCGGCGAAGACGAAGGCCGACGCGGAGCGAGCCGGCGACGTCGTCCGGGTCGCCGCCGAGGACTACGCGAACGCGCTGCGCGCCGAGACCGAGGCGTACGCGGCCAAGACCAAGGCCGACTCCGACCGGGCCGGCGAGGTCACGCGCGCCGAGGCCGACTCCTACGCCGCGCAGACCCGGCAGGCCGGCGAGGCCGCGGGGAACGAGGCCATGGAGGCCGCGCAGGCCGAGGCGCGCAAGATCGGCGAGGAGGGCACGCGCTACGCCGCGGCCGTGCGCGCCGAGGTCGCCGGGATAGTGGAAGAGGCGCAGGCCGCCGCGGACCGGCAGATCGCCGACGCCGAGCGGATCCACGGCGAGGCCGAGGCGGCCGCCGCGGTGCTCGGGGTGGAGGCTGCCGAGGAGGCGGTGCAGATCCGGGCCGAGGCGCGCCGGGACGCCGCCGCGATGCGCGCCGAGGCCGAGGCCGCGCTGGCCGAGGCCCGCACCAAGTCGGACACCATGGTGAAGGCCGCGAAGTCGGAGTCCGAGCGCATCCACCACGAATCGGCGGCCAGCGCCGAGGCGGCGCGGACCGACGCCGACAAGATCCGCAGCGAAGCGCGCGAGGAGGCCGGCCGCAAGCTGGAGGCCTCCGGCCGGGACGCGGACAAGCTGGTGGCGATGGCGCGCTCGGAGGCCGTCAAGGTGCGGGCCGACAGCGAGAACGAGGTCGACCGGATGCTGGCGGCCGCGCGCGAGGAGGCCGCGCGCGTCACCACGACCGCCGAGAACGACGCCGAGCGCGTCACGTCGGGGGCCAAGGCGGACGTCGAGCGCATAAGGCGGACCGCGGACGGGGTGCTGGAAGCCGCCGACAAGAAGGCGCTGGAGACCCGGGAGCAGGCGAACTCCGAGGCCGAGACCGCGCTCGCGACGGCGCGGAAGCAGGCTGCTGAGACGGTCGCCGAGGCGCGGGAGCTCTCCGAGCAGCTGGTGACGAAGGCCACGGACGAGACCGAGCAGTTGCGGGCGGACGCCAAGCGCGAGGTCGAGGAGATCGAAGTGCGCAAGCAGGAGATCAAAGCCGAGATGTCGCGGGTGCACGGCGTGCTGGACGCGCTGGCGACGTCGGTCTCCGTCCCCGTCGGGCCACCGTCGGAGGACTGAGACACATCGTGTGCGTTCCGACGCCGCCGCTAGGTCATGACTCGCCGCAGGTTCTCGCCCACGGCCCGTAACCCATGGTCAGTGGAGCGCAGCGACTCCGTAACGGGCGGTGGTGGGAGACGGGTGGGCGATCGTTAGAAACACTCGATAGGTTGGGGTTTGCGGGTCCGTTTGTTCGATTACGCGCCACCCGGTCGAAGCGAAGCGCGTTTCGTGCCAGGATTCCCCTACACCACCTCCTTCAGTACATACACCTTCACCGCCACTTGTAGATTGTTCACTCACCCCCGGCCCGACGCGGGCCAGTGAATCGCGACAGGGATCTCATGAGCGACATGCATTCGCCGCACGGCTTCGAGCAAGTGCGCCGCGGGTACGACCCGGTCCAGGTCAACGACCGAATCACCAAGCTGATCGCCGAGCGGGACGCGGCGCACTCCCGGTCCGGCTCCATGGAGAAGCGCATCGAGGAACTCCACCTGGAGAACCAGACGGTGCAGGCGCAGCTCGCCGACAGCGAGCCCAGCTACGCCGGTCTCGGCGCGCGCGTGGAGAAGATCCTGCGCCTGGCCGAGGAAGAGGCGAAGGACCTGCGCGAGGAGGCCCGCCGCGCCGCCGACGCGCACCGCGAGCTGGCCGACCAGGCCGCCATGAAGGTCCGCACCGACGCCGAGCAGTACGCCAAGGACCGCAAGGCCAAGGCGGATGAGGAGGCCGTGCGGATCGTCGAGAAGGCCAAGGACGACGCCAACCAGGTCCGCGCCACCGCCGCCAAGGACGCGGCGACCAAGCGCGAGGAGGCCGAGGCGCTCTTCGAGGAGACCCGCGCCAAGGCCGCGGCGGCCGCCACCGACTTCGAGACCAAGCTGGCCAAGCGCCGCGAGCAGTCCGAGCGCGACCTGGCGGCCCGCCAGGCCAAGGCCGAGAAGCGCCTCGCCGAGATCGAGAACCGCGCCGAGCAGCTCCGCCTGGAGGCGGAGAAGATGCGCACCGACGCCGAGCGCCGCGCGCGCTCCACGATCGAGACCGCGCAGCGCCAGGCCGACGACATCATCGCCGACGCCCGCAGCAAGACCGACCGCATCCGCAGCGAGGCCGAGCGCGAGCTGGCGGCGCTGACCCACCGCCGCGACAGCATCAACGCCCAGCTGCACAACGTGCGCGAGATGCTGGCCACCCTGACCGGCGGCGCGGTGAACGTCAACGCCCTGGCCGCCCTCGGCGAGGCCGAGGACGAGCTGGAGGCCGCCGACGAGGCTTCGATCCCGGCCCAGCGCTGAGGCACGACCGGCAGCCCCGCCGAGCGATCGGCGGGGCTGGTTCGCGGTTGGGGGGCAGGGAGAGCGGGCGGCGGGCTCGGCGAGGTTGGCTGCACCGCCGGCGCTGGCTCGCGGTTGAGATCTCGCTCGATGAGGCAAGCGGCTGGGTCGGCACGGCTGGTGCGGGCTCGCGGCTGAGGCTTGGCTGGATCGGGCAGCGGCGCTGCGGTCGGCATGACTCGCTCGGCAGGGCCGGCCGGATTGCCAGGACCGGTTCGCGGTTGAGGCCCGGCTCGATGAGGCAGGCAGCTGACTCGGCTGGCTGGCTCGCGGCTGAGGCTTGGCTGGATCGGGCGGCGGCACTGCGGTCGGCATGACTCGCTCGGCGGCGTCGACTGCGTCACCAAAACCGGTTCGCTTAGCGCGCCCCCGGACCCTCTGGGTGGGTCCGGGGGCGCTTTGTCGTGCGGGGGTCAGGTCAGTGCTTCGTAGGGTTCGGCATCGAGTTGTCGTAGGTGCCGACCTTCGTGCCCTGCGCGTTGTACTCGTCGATGGTGACGTGGAATCCCTGGTCGTCCTTCGGGATCGGGAGGAAGTAGAACGCCTGGGTGTCGAAGGCGGGGGCGGGGATGGTGTTCTCGGTGATCGGGGCCAGGCCGTCGACGTGCGCGATGACCTTCGTCACGTCCGCGGGGACCAGCCCCATCTGCAGGGTGCCCTTTCCGCCCTGGTAGTCGTACTGCAGGGTGTCCTGGTAGAACCACAGGTACTGGTCGGGGTTCTTGACCGGCAGGCAGTAGACGATGGCCGGTTCGGTGTTGACCTGCCCGCCGTGGCCGTTCACCGTGATGTCGAGGCCGAGGCACTTCTGGCCCGCGGTCAGGGCGTTGTTGCCGCCCGTGGTCACCGCGGTGACCTTCCACGGCACGCCCTCGACGGTTCCTGAGGCCAGGAGCGTCGGGTGCGTCGGCAGGGAGCCGGCCGGGTTCGTCTTCGCCGGAGGGGTGCCGGTCTTCTGTGCCTCCGTCTTCGTCTGCGCGTCGGTGTGCGGCGGGGCGACGACACCGGGAGTGGTGCCCTTGCCGCCCGAGCCCGTGTTGCCGGCCGCGCTCGAAAAGTCACGCCCGGAAAGCCCCGCCACGACCGCGCAATCCCAACACC
>NZ_JAACYW010000347.1 GCF_015356825.1 Catenulispora rubra
GACAGGGATGGGGCAGGGCGGTCTTTTCGGGAAGTTGTTCGGGCGGAAGGGCACCGGGGTCGGTTCGAGGGCTGATACGCCGCCGGCGAGCAGCGCGTCGCCGCCTCGACACGACCGGCCGCAGCCGCGTGTTCAGGACGCGGTGCCGCAGCCGGTCACCGCCAGATGGGATCAGGACGAGGCGCTGCGGCACCTCCTCGGCGACGCCGCCGAAGTCGTGGCTGTCATGCAGGTCCTCGACCTCTGCGACACCCTGCGCGGCCCGACGCCGCCGACCTCTTGGCGTGAGGAGATGGCGGCGCTACTCGACGACAACGCTGCGGGCGTCGATGCGCTGCGGACGATCGCGCTGCGCGAGACGCCGTTCGACGACCCCGAGGCGGACCACCGCGTCTCGTTCGCGCGTGCCGTGGTGTGGGCGATCGGCCTGACCGAGCCCGGCGAGGCCGTCGCGCTGCTCGTCCGTGTCGCCGACTTGTACGGCGCGCCGGGGCGCGGCCGCGACTACCGTTCCGTGGCGCTCTCCGCGGTCGAGGCGCTGGGCCGGATCGGCGGTGAGCGTGCGCTGCCGGCGTTGCGCGAGATCAAGGCGCAGGCGAAGCTGGGCGCCGTTCGCCGGGCTGCTTCCCAGGAGCTCGACCAGATCCTGGGGGAGGAGAACCTTTCCCGCGCCGATGTCCCCGAATGGCAGGCCGAGGACTTCGAGCTCGACCGCGACGGCGTGCGCGTCATCGAGCTCGACCGCGGCTACGCGGCGACGATCGAGCTGGCGGTCGACGGGACCGTGACCTGGTTCTACCGCAGCCCGGCCGGGCAGCGGCTGCCCAACAAGCCGACGAGCCTGCGCGCCGACCGGGCCCGCGAGGCGGTCGATCTCGCCGGGAACCTCCAGACGGTCGTCTACGCCGAGCGCTTCCGTCTCAAGCAGCTCATGCAGGATCAGCGAACCCTGACATACGAGGACTGGATGGAGTTCTACCTCGGCAACCGCGTCACCGGACGGTTGTGCCGGGCACTGGTCTGGGAGTCGTCGATCGACGGAGGCGAGCACTGGCGCCGGTTCCTGCCGGCGTGGAGCACCCACCGCGAGGCCTGGCTGCGCCTCGGCGAGGACGGCGTCTCGCACGACATCGCGGAGGAGTCGCAGGCCCGCATCGTCCTTCCGAAGCACATCACCCCCGCCGAGACGCGGGCTTGGGCCGCGCGGCTGCGGGCGCTCAGGTTCACGCAGCCGTTCAAGCAACTGGATCTGCGGCGGTGACCCGGGGAAGTGGCGAGCCCGGCTTGCTCCCGCAGCGCAGGAGCAAGCCGGGCTCTGTCATGCCAGCGTCATACCGACAACGACGTCATACCGACAACTGACTCAGCCCTTGGCGACGTTCGGCGTCGACAGGTGCGGTGCCCCGGCGTGGGCGGCGCTCGTCGCGGAGCCCGACGCGGTGGCGATGTCCGCCGCCAGCTGCTGGTCGACGTGCAGCGGCAGGGCGCCGGTCCCGCCGAACACGTAGGCGTAGTTCACGGCGCCGCGGTTGACGTCGATCAGGGTGTTGTCGGCCGCGCTGAGGCCCGCCTTCGGGTTCACGAGCAGCAGCGGGCCCCCGCGCTCGCCCATCAGGGCGCCGCCGGACAGCGAGTCCGGCCAGTTGGCGCCGGTCGCCACGCCGACCGAGCCGAAGGCGCCGAAGATCTCGTGGGCGACCAGGTACGAGGTCTGGTACCGGTCGGCGCCGACCAGGGCCTCGTAGCCGGAGTACTTGGCGCCCTTGAGCGCCTTGTCCCCGGCCCCGCCGACGGCGGCCACGAAGAGCTGGCCCTTGCTCAGCTTGCCCTGCAGGAAGGCGTCCGTCGAGGCGGGCAGGGTGGTGCCGTTGGTCAGGACCACGACCATGCCGTTGTAGGTCCCGGCCGCCGCACCCGCGGACAGCGCGTCCGGGTAGTCGGTGCCGGTGGCCACCAGCACGTTCGAGGCGTTGGGGTCGACCGTGTTCGCGATCTTGACCGCGGTCTCGAACCGGTCCGCGCCCGCGACCCGGTCGACGGTGTAGCCGAGCTTGGTCAGCGCGGTCTGGACGGCCGGCGAGATCGCCGCGGTGCCGCCGAGGATGTAGACCGTGCCGGGGGTCGGCAGGATCCGCCGGATCTCGGTCAGCGTCTCGGGGTTCAGCTTGGCGCTCTCGGTGAGCAGCAGCGGGCCGTTCTTGTGCGCGGCCAGCGCGGCGCCGCCGAGGGCGTCGGCGAAGACGTCGGAGCGGCTCAGCACGACCGACTTGGCCTGCGGGCGCGGGTCGCCCTGGCCCGCGCCGGCGCTGCGCCAGGTCCCCCGCGAGGCCAGGACCGCGGTGTCGACGCGGTCGGAGCCGGCGAGGCGGATGACGTGGCCCGGGTTGTCGGTGCGCACGGCCAGGGCGCCGGTGAGCGTCGAGACGCTCGTCTCCAGCTGCGGCGCCGGCGCCGCGGCGGCCAGCGCCTGCGTCACGTTCACCTGGTAGGTGCCGTCGGCGTGGCCGCCGGCCGGGACCTTGCGGTTGGTGTACTCGAAGGCGACGGTCAGGTCGGTGAGGCCCTGGGTGTCGGCCTGGTTCGCGGCCTCGAAGATCGGCGTGGCGTGGCCGCCGGTCATCCAGGTGATCTGCTTCGGCGCGGACCAGGCGTTGTTCTGCCAGGACGTCGCGAACAGCTGCGCGTCGCCGTTCGCGTCGTCGCGGGCGAAGACCACCGTCTTGCCGTCCGCGGAAATGGTCGGTGACCAGCCGCCCTTCGTGGCGACGTCCGGGGCCGCGATCGTGGTGAACGCCTGCTGGCCGTTCGTGCCGTAGGAGGCCACGCCGATACCGGTGTTGCCGGAGCCGTCGGTGGTCTGCACCACGACCGAGCCGGCCAGGTCGGCGGCCACGTCCGGGCTGCTCAGGCCCAGGCCCGCCGGCGCGACGGACGCCTGGACGACGTCGTAGGTCGGACTCGGGGTGCCCACGGAGCCGCCGTTGGCCAGCGCGCCGACGACCTTGGCGCCGGCCCCGGTGCCCTCGGTCCAGTACACGGACTCGCTCATGGAGTCCCAGACGGTGTGCGACGGCGCGACACCCTGCGCGACCTTGACACCGTTGGTGCCGTTGTAGTCGGCGGTGTAGATCCCGTTGTCGGCGCCGATGAAGGCGAACCGGCCGCCCTGCCCGGCCCACGAGACGTCGTGCGCCCCGCCCGGCAGCGCGACCGTCCCTCCGCCGACGATGTGGATCGCGCCGCCGGCGGTGATCGTCACCGGGTTCGTCCCGGCGCCACCGTAGGTGGTCGCGTGCGCCGCGCCGCCGGCGGCCAGGACGGTACCGATGGAGGAAGCGAAGAGCGCGGCGACCGCGACCGGCTTCCGGTTGAACTTGCTGGACAAAAGACCCTCCCCGGAATTAGGTGTCGACACTGCGTTCGACACCAGAGAGCGGCAGAATACAACCTCGGCGGGAGTGGCTTTGACCAGGCTCCACACCTTGGCGCGGGGGGTCTGGACCACGCCGCGGTCCGCATTCGCAGAGCGATGTCAAGTGCCTGTGATTTCGGCCTTCTGGCGTGCGGCGGCGGACGTGGTCGAAGACCGATCGCCAACCCGGGTGCGTACTACGTCATACGCGCTTGACCGCAGACGGTGCCGTCCGCGCACCGTCACACCGCGATTCCGAACGTATGCGGCCGCCGTAACCGCGATTGTTGCCGCCGCGTGACAGCCCGGAAATCCGTTCTTCCTACGGTTCTGCTCGGGATACAGCGGGATTCGGCGGGATATCGCGGGATGGAGCATCGGTGGCGTCTGGCGTGAAGGTCGGGGGCGTTCGGACCGTGTGCTCGTACTGCGGCGTCGGGTGCGGGATCGTCCTGGACATCCGGCGGGACGGGCCCGACGGACGCCGACGCGCGGTGAAGGCCTCGGGCGACAAGGCGCACCCGGCCAACTTCGGCCGCCTGTGCACCAAGGGCGCGACCAGCGTGGACATGATGGCCGCGCCCGGACGCCTGGAGACGGCGCTGGTGCGCGCCGAGCGCGGTGCCGAACCGGTGCGGACCGGTGTGGACGAGGCGATCACGGCCGTGGCCGCGCGGCTGCGGGCGATCCTGGACGAGCACGGCCCGGACGCCTTGTCCTTCTACGTGTCCGGGCAGATGTCGCTGGAGGCGCAGTACCTGGCCAACAAGCTGGCCAAGGGCTTCGTGCGGACCAACCAGATCGAGTCGAACTCCCGGCTGTGTATGGCGTCGGCGGGATCGGGCTACAAGCTGTCGCTCGGCGCTGACGGCCCGCCGGGCTCCTATCAGGACTTTGATTCCGCGGACCTGTTCTTCGCCATCGGCTCCAACATGGCCGACTGCCACCCGATCCTGTTCCTGCGGATGATGGAGCGGGTCAAGGGCGGCGCGAAGCTGATCGTCGTCGATCCGCGGCGCAACGCCACCGCCGACAAGGCGGACCTGTTCCTGCCGATCAAGCCCGGCACCGACCTGGCGCTGCTCAACGGCCTGCTGCATCTGCTGGTCGCGGACGGCCACATCGACCAGGACTTCATCGCCGAGCACACCGAGGGCTGGGAGGCGATGCCCGCGTTCCTCGCCGACTACCCGCCGGAGAAGGTCGCGCAGATCACCGGGCTGCCTGAGGCCGACATCCGGCAGGCCGCGGCCTGGATCGGGGCCGCGGGGGAGTGGATGAGCTGCTGGACGATGGGACTGAACCAGTCCACGCACGGCACCTGGAACACCAACGCCCTGGTCGACCTGCACCTGGCGACCGGCGCGATCTGCCGTCCCGGATCGGGTCCGTTCTCCTTGACCGGCCAGCCCAACGCCATGGGTGGCCGGGAGATGGGCTACATGGGTCCGGGACTGCCGGGCCAGCGCTCAGTGTTGGTCGAGGACGAGCGCGCCTTCATCGAGGATCTGTGGCGCATCCCGGCCGGTTCGCTGCGTACTGAGGTCGGGCGCGGCACGGTGGAGATGTTCGAGCAGATGGGGACGGGCTCGATCAAGGCGTGCTGGATCATCTGCACCAATCCGGTCGCCTCGGTCGCGAACCGCAAGACCGTCATCGCCGGTCTGGAGGCTGCCGAACTGGTCATCACCCAGGACGTCTTCGCCGAGACCGAGACCAACGCTTACGCCGACGTGGTGCTGCCGGCGACGCTGTGGGCCGAGTCGGACGGCGTGATGGTGAACTCGGAGCGGAACCTCACGCTGGTGCAGGGGGTCGTCGACCCGCCGGGTCAGGCGATGCCGGACTGGCGGCTGATCGCGCGCGTGGCGTGCGAGATGGGATTCGCCGACGCCTTCACGTACGACAGCGCCGAGGAGGTGTTCGAAGAACTCAAGCAGGCGTGGAACCCCAAGACCGGCTGGGATCTGCGCGGTGTGAGCTACGAGCGGCTGCGCAGCACACCGGTGCAGTGGCCCGCCCCGGACGCCGACGGCCCGGACCGCAACCCGATCCGCTACGTCAACGACGGCGTCAGCCAGACCTTGCGGGAACGCGCGGACGGCACCCGTCCCCGGCTGACGTTTCCGACGGCGAGCGGCCGCGCGCAGTTCTTCGCCCGGCCACACCTGCCGTCGGCCGAGCTCCCGGACGACGACTACCCCTTCGTCCTGAACACCGGACGGCTCCAGCATCAGTGGCACACGATGACCAAGACCGGGAAGGTCGCCAAACTCGTCAAGCTCAACCCCGGCCCGTTCGTCGAGGTCCATCCCGAAGACGCCGCCGTCCTCGGGGTCGTCGAGGGCGATCATCTGGAGGTCGCGTCCCGTCGGGGGCGTGCGGTGCTGCCGGCGGTCGTCACCGATCGGGTGCGGCCGGGGACGTGCTTCGCGCCGTTCCACTGGAACGACCTGTTCGGCGAGTACCTGAGCATCAACGCGGTCACCAACGACGCCGTCGATCCGATCTCGTTCCAGCCGGAGTTCAAGATGTGCGCCGTGAGGCTCGCCAAGACGGTCGCTCCGGTCTCCGCGCCCGGCCCAAGCATTGAGCCTGAGGTTGTTTCGGAGGCGGGGGAACTCGCTGCGGTGTTCGGTATCGGCGATCTCGCTCCGGTGGTCTTGGCCGAGCCGGAGCGCCGATATCTGGCCGGCTTCCTGTCCGGTCTGGCGCTGGCACCGCCGGACGGCAGTGTTCCGGTTCTGCCGCCGGGCGCTCCTTTCACGCCGGAGCACGCGCTGTGGGTGGATGGCGTGTTGGCCGGAAGGTTCTCGCGTACCGAGGTACTCCCTGCTGCGCAGTCGCGGCGGCTCATAGTCCTGTGGGCCTCGCAGACCGGCAACGCCGAGCAGTTCGCGGCCACCGCCGCCGAACGTCTGGCGACCTCCGGCCGCGTCGCCGAACTGCTGCCCATGGCCGACGCCACCCCCGAACACCTGGTGCCCGGCACCGACGCGCTGATCGTCACCAGCACCTTCGGCGACGGCGACGCCCCCGACAACGGCGCCGTGTTCTGGCAGGTGCTGACCACCCAGGTCGCCGGTCGGCTCGACGGGCTCCGCTACGCCGTCCTGGCCTTCGGCGACTCCAGCTACGACGACTTCTGCGGGCACGGCCGACGGCTCGACGAACGCCTCGCCGGGCTCGGCGCCACCCGCCTGCTGGCGCGCGCCGACTGTGAACCGGACTTTGAGGAATCCGCCGATCAGTGGCTCGACAGCTTCATGAGTGCCCTGGCACAGCCGGTCGTCGTTGAGGAACCGGCTACTGTGCCCGCAGCAGCGGTTGCCGCAACGGACTTGTCCTCGTCATCGGTCTACTCCAAGGCGTCGCCGTTCGCGACCCTGCTGGTCGGGAACCGGCTGTTGAGCCTGCCGGGATCCGGCAAGGAGGTCCGGCAGTTCGCCTTCGACACGCGTGATGGCGAACTCGTCTACCAGGCTGGAGACGCGCTGGGGGTGTGGCCCGCGAACAGCGCGGCCCTGGTGGGGGAGTGGCTGGCGCTGACCGGTGCCGACCCCGCCGAGCCGGTCGACGTCGGCGACACGCCGCCGCTGCCGTTGGCCGAGGCGCTGCGCACCCGCCTGGACATCAGCAGGATCACCACCGACCTGCTGAAGTTCGTGGCGGACCGTACCGGCAGCCACGATCTGAAGCGGCTGTTGCGCCCGGACAACAAGGACGAGCTCGCCAAGTGGGGCTGGGGACGTCAGGCTGCTGATCTCGTCGCCGCGTTTCCCGTGCGCGCCTCGGCGGCTGAGTGGGCCGGCGTTCTCAAGCGTCTGCAACCCCGTCAGTACTCGATCTCCTCCTCCCCGCTGGCTCATCCCGGTCAGGTTCGGCTCACCGTTTCCGTGGTCCGCTACCGCAACGAGGCGGGCCGGGACCGTCACGGCGTCTGCTCGGCGTACCTGGCCGACCACGCCGACGACGGTCCGGTGCAGGTCTTCGTCCAGCCGTCGCCGCACTTCCATCCGCCTGCCGATCCCGCGACCCCCATGATCATGGTTGGGCCCGGGACCGGGATCGCGCCGTTCCTCGGCTTCCTAGAGGAGCGCCGGGAGCGTGGTCACACCGGCGCCAACTGGCTGTTCTTCGGCGAGCAGCATCAGGCCACTGACTTCTACTATCGCGAGGAGCTGGAGGCGTATCAGGCCTCTGGCCACCTGGACCGGCTGGACGTCGCCTTCTCCCGTGACCGGCGGGTCAAGGTCTACGTCCAGGACCGGATGCGCGAGAACGGCGTCCGGTTGTGGAAATGGCTGCAGGACGGTGCGCACATCTACGTCTGCGGTGATGCGGCTCGCATGGCCAAAGACGTCGACCAGGCGCTGATGGACATCGCGATCGCCCACGGCGGGATGGACGACGACGAGGCCGCGGCCTACGTGCGGCGCCTGTCGACGGAGAAGCGTTACGTGCGCGACGTCTACTGAGCGACGGCGTCGCGACCGGTGTTGGGAAGTCGCGGCCGGGTGCGGCGGGTCTAGCCGACGTCGAGGAGCTGTTCGTAGAAGCCGCCGAAACCGCGCGCCGGATCGGCGAGGTGGATCTCCAGGATCCAGTGGCACACGCGCCCCGCCTTGTCCTTGCCGCGCATCGGCGTGGTGTTGGCCGGTGCGATGTAGGACTGGATCTTCTCGGCGTCCATGATCTCGTGCGGGAACTCTCCGACCAGGTGCCCGGCGAACCCGCTTCCGCCCAACTCCCAGCCGGCCGCCCGGGCCAGCCGGGCGATCTCGGCGTGCAGCTCGGCGCCGGTGATGTCCGGGCGCTCGGCGAAGTACCGGCGGCCGGCGTCGAAGATGGTCGGCAGGTCGGCGGCCAGCCGGTGCTTCACGGGGTCCTCGCCCAGGACGTAGGTGCGGCCGAGGTCGGCCTCGAAGTCGGCGAAGATCGGGCCGAAGTCGGCGAAGGCGATGTCGTCGGGCTGCAGGATCCGGTCCGGCGGGTTGTCGCTGTAGGGCAGCAGGGTGTTCGGGCCGGAGCGGATGATCCGCTTGTGCCAGTGGCGGGTGGTGCCGAACAGGTCGTCGGCCAGATCGCGGATCCGGTCGCTGATCGCCCGCTCGGACTCCCCGGCGACGATCAGGTCCCGGGCGACGACCTCGTCGAACAGCGTGAGCGCGTTGGCCTGCGCGGCGAGCAGCCGCCGGACCCGGAAGTCCTCGGCGGTCGCGGTGTCGACGTAGACCCACGCCTTCTCCCCGGACCGCAGGGCGACCTGGATGCGCAGGTAGTCGACCTCGTATGCGTCGGCGGCTGCCAGGTCGTCCGGGCTGAGGGCGAACACCACACCTTCGACAAGGTCGCCCGCGTCGTCGGACGGCATCGCCACCGGATGCTCCGCATTGCCGCTGACGGCGATCACCGAGGGGTCGGTCATGATCGCGGTCTCCAGACGGAAGCCCGGCAACGCGTCGGGCCGGCCGGCGAGCTCGTGCCCGAATCGCGCGGTCTGCACCTGCGACAGTTGCAGTGTTCCGTAGGAAAACAACAATTGGTCAGCCATGCGAACCCCTGGGGCGTGTGCGACGAAGCGGTCGTTGCCACGATAGATCATCGCATCGCGTGTTTGCAGAAGCGATCCGGCGCCCTCGCTTCGAGGTGCATATGCTGGCTGAATCACCTGATATAGGTCGCATATGCGTCCGCGACGATCATTGATTTGCATATCAGTGTGCGGGGGCGGTTAGCGTAAGGGTAGACCGGGCAGGTCCCGCTGGGATGGGGCGGCCACGTCGGCCCACAGGACGATCCTCAGGGGGATGAGCATTGCAGCCCATGGAGCCGTATCAGTCCGAAGCTGCAGGCGCCTTCTCCGCGCTGGAGGAGATCAAGAAGCTCGCGTTGTCGCGTCCTGCCGCGCGTGGAGGGTTGGACCGGCTTCGTGGCCAGCGCATAACCGTGATCCCCGAGCTTGATCCGAGTCATCCCGCCGGCGCCGATCGTGGTAACTGCTACGTCGACGCCGGAGCGGGCGCGATCGCCGTCTGCGCGGGTCCGTCGGCCGTGGAGCCGGACAGCGTGGCGCGGATCAGTGCCCGTATTCAGGCTCCGGTGCTGTTCCTGGAGCCGGCCGACACGAGCTACCGGATCTGGCAGGCCCGAGCCTGCGGCGCCGACCTGGTCGTGCTGCCGGCCGCGACGCTGTCCGACTCGGCCCTGTACTCGCTGTTGGAGCGGGCCGAGTCGCTCGGCATGGACGCCGTCGTCGAGGTGCGCTGCGGCGCGGATCTGGTGCGTGCCCTCAAGGCCCGGGCCCGGGCCGTTCTCGTGCGGCCGACCGCCGACGCGGCACCGGCCGGGGCGAGCGTGCACGATCTGCTGTCGATGGTCCCCAACGGCGTGGTGAAGCTCGCCGAGTGCGGCCCGACGGGCCGCTCGGGCCTGATCGCGTGTGCCCGCAACGGCGCCGACGCGGTACTGGTCGGGGCGTCGCTGCTGACCGGCGCCGATCCTGCGGCGACCGTCGCGGACTTGGCGGCGATGGGCGCGCATCCGGCGCTCGCTGCGCGCGGTAGCCGGGCTGCTTAGTCTGGGCGCTGCGGCTTTGTGCGTGGGCGCGGGTGGCTGGTGTCGGGTGGGCGGTTCACCCCGCCAGAGGCGCTAGGTCATCAAACCATGCGCGAAGCCGTAAAGAGACTCTAAAACCCATAAACAAAGCCGCACCCCAGCCACCCACACATAAAGCAGCGCCTTGATCTGCGTACGCGGCTTATTGGTGCAGGACCACCAGCGGCACCGGTTGCCCGGCTTCAGCGCCGGGCGGGACTGCCGCGAGGGCGTCGGCCAGGGCTGCGCCGTTGAGGAACGCCGGGCGGTCCGTGCCCAGCATCCGCACGCTGGCACCGTCCCACATCACCGGGATGATCCGGGTCTGATCGGTTGAGGCCTGGATCGGGGTGAGCAGCGGGGCTTGCGGAAGTGCTGTGAGGCGGCGGCCTGACAGTCCGCTGATCAGCGGCTCCAGCAGCGTGTACGCGGCGACGAGCGCGGCGAAGGGGTTGCCGGGCAGGCCTATGACGAACGGGCCGCCGCGCAGCCGGGCCAGCACCTGGGGGCGTCCCGGTCGGCAGGCGACGGTGTCGACGATCCACTGCGCGTCGCGCTCGGTCAGGAAGCGCCGCAGTCCGTCGGTGACGCCGACTGACGTTGAGCCGCCGACGACGACCACATCCGTGTCCGCGCCTGCCGCAGTGGTCGCCTCCAACGCCTCCACGGCCGCGCCCAGCGCCGAGGCCGGGTGGTCGGGCACGTGGATCACGTCCTCCAGCCGCCCACCCATCGCCTGCACGAGCGAAGGCAGCAGCGGACTGAGCGCATCGCGGACCCGGCCGGGCCCCGGACGGCCGTGGCGGTCCAACTCGTCCCCGGTCACCACCGCCCGCACGATCGGCGCGCGACGCACCAGTAGCTCGTCGTATCCGCAGGAAGCCGCCAGGCCGAGCAGCGCCGGACCGGCTCGTGTGCCGGCCGGAGCCAGAGCGGCGCCGGCCGGCGCGTCTTCTCCAGCGTGCCGGATGTGCTTCCCGCGCGGAAGGTCAGGGCCGACCAGGCTGGTGCCGCTCAGAACGGCCGCCTCCATCGGAAGCACCGCCCACGTCCCGGCCGGGACGACCGCCCCGGTCGAGATCCCGACCGCGCACCCGGGCTCCACCCGGCCGCCGGGCCACGGCCGGCCCGCGCGAGCCGCGCCGACCACCGTCCAGGGCCCGGCGCCGGATACCGCGTAGCCGTCCATCGCGGCGGTGTCGAACGCGGGCATCGGCGCCGCCGTCACGAGGTCCTCGGCCAGCGCCAGCCCGGCCGCCGCGCCGAGCGCCACCCGCGTCGCCGGTGTCGGCACGGCTGCGGCGTGCGCACGTTCCCGCGCCGCCGCCCACGCCAGAGCGCGGCTGGTATCCCGTTCGGCTGTCATGACCACGATTTAGGGCTCGCAGATTATTAACACGCTGGTTTGATCTCGGTGGGCTGGTTGTTGTCTTCTGCGAGGAAGGCGATGAGGTCGGCTGGTGTGGGGAAGCGGGCTGTGGAGGGGGTGATCGTGTATCCGTGC
>NZ_JAACYW010000348.1 GCF_015356825.1 Catenulispora rubra
AGAGACAGGCTGGATGCCGGGCGGATAGTGCACAGGCGGGCCGGATGCGGCGGCGGGCGCGGGCGGCTGGATATTCGGTGCGAGGGCTTGGTTTTCCAGGCTGCCTGTCGCGGGGCCACCGGGCGCACTCGGCAGCACCGATGTGCCGCGCTCAAGCGGAAGCGCCTGGGTCGGCGAGCTCGCGTCCGCGCCGGGCGCAGCCTTTGCAGGCGTGGCTTTGGTGGGCGCACCGTAGAGGCGATCCCCCGGAGGCTGCTCGGGTGCGTAGTGGCTGCGGCCGACCTGGATCAGGGTCGCGAGTTCGTCGGGGCGCACTGACCAGAGGCCGATGAGGTCGCGGGGGGTCGGTCGGTCGGCGGGTTCCTTGGCCAGGCAGCGTGTCAGCAGGGGGCGGAACTCGTCGGGTACTCCCGCGAGTTGCGCCTCGCCGAACCGGGTGCGGTACATGCGGGCTTCCGAGGGGCCGGCGCCGAAGGGCCCGTGTCCTTGCACCGCGTAGGCGAGGACCGCTCCCAGCGCGAACACGTCCGATGCGGTCGTCGCGCCTCGGCCGGCGATCTGCTCCGGGGACATGTAGCCCGGGGAGCCGAGGACGGAGCCGGCGCGGGTCAGGACGCTGTCGGTGTCGCGGTGAGCCAGTCCGAAGTCGATGAGTTTCGGTCCGTCGGGGGCCAGCAGGATGTTGTCCGGCTTCACGTCGCGGTGCACGAGGCCGGCGGTTTCCAGCGCGGCGAGTGCGTCCGCGAGTCCTGCGGCCAGGGCCCGTAACGCGCGCGGCGGCACCGGCCCGGACTCGCGGACCACCTCGCCGAGGGTCGGGCCCTCGATGAACTCGGCCGCGTACCAGGGTTGCGGCGCGTCGGGGTCGGCGTCGAGGACGGCTGCCGTGAAGCGTCCGGTCACGGCCTTCGCGGCGCGGACTTCGCGGGCGAAGCGGCGGCGGTAGTCCGGGTCGGCGGCGATCTCCTGGTGCACCAGCTTCACCGCGACCAGGCGGCCGTCGGCCCCGCGCGCCAGGCACACCAAACCCATGCCGCCGGAGCCGAGACGGCCCAGGAACTGGTACGGGCCCACGCCGCGCGGGTCGCGGGCCCGCAGCCGCTGCACGTTCACGGTCGGCCACCGCCCCGGCGGCGGCCCGGCACCGCACTCATGTTCCCCCGCATAGCGCACACCGTATAAGCCGCGTGCGGCCGCGTCACCAGCGAGAGCTCCCCTCGTTTCGCGACGCTCGCGCCAGCCTCCACTTCTCCGCGAACTTGCTCACTTCTCCATGAACTTGCTCAGATCCTGCCGCTGGATCGCCGCCGCCATCAGGTCCCCGAACTTGTCCGGCGTGCACGCGAACGCCGGCACCCCCAACGCCGCCAGCGCCGTGGCGTTCTCCCGGTCGTACGCCGGCGCCCCCTCGTCCGACAGCGCCAGCAGCACGATCACCTGCGTGCCGGCCGCCGTCATCTCCGCGACGCGGCGCAGCATCTCGCGCCGGACGCCGCCCTCGTAGAGGTCGGAGATCAGGATGAAGATGGACTCCGTCGGGCGGCTGATCAGCGACTGGCTGTACGCGATCGCGCGGTTGATGTCCGTGCCGCCGCCGAGCTGCGTCCCGAACAGCACGTCCACCGGGTCCGTCAGCTGCGGCGTGAGGTCCACGACCGCGGTGTCGAACACCACCAGCGAGGTCTTCAACGACTTCAGCGACGCCAGCACCGCGCCGAACACCGACGCGTACACCACCGAGGCGTACATCGAGCCCGACTGGTCGATGGCCAGCACCACGTCGCGCTTCACCGCGCGCTCCTTGCGCGCGTAGCCGACCAGCCGCTCGGGCACCACCGTCCGGTACTCCGGCAGGTAGTTCTTCAGGTTCGCCTGGATGGTGCGGCCCCAGTCGATGTCGCTGTGCCGGGGACGGCTGGTCCGCGTGCTCTTGTCCAGCGCGCCGCTGACCGTGGCGCGCAGCTTGGCGCCGAGCCGCTTCTCCAGGTCCTCGACCAGTTTGCGCACCACCTGGCGCGCGGTCTCCTTGGTCTCGGCGGGCATCAGGTGGTTCAGCGACAGCAGGGTGCCGACCAGGTGCACGTCGGGCTCGACCGACTCCATCATCTCCGGCTCCAGCAGCAGCTGGCGCAGGTTCAGGCGGTCGATGGCGTCGCGCTGCATGACCTGCACCACGGTCTGCGGGAAGTAGGTGCGGATGTCGCCGAGCCAGCGCGCGACCTGCGGCGAGGACGCCCCCAGGCCCGCGCTGCGCTGCGCCTGCTGCCCGCCGCGGCCCCGGCTGCGGCTGGTGACGGCGCCGCCGCCGGTCTCGTAACCGCCCTTGTTGTAAAGTGCCGCCAGCGCCTTGTCCATCTCCATGTCCACGCCGCTCAGCTTGCAGCCGGTGCCGTCGTCGCCGCCGCCGAGAACGAGGCGCCAGCGGCGCATACGCTCGTCGTCGACGCCGCCGGCGGCTTCGCGCGTCTCAGCCATCTGACTCCCCCTTGATCCCCAGCAGCATCCGCACGACCGGCAGCGCGCGGTCGGCGCGCGCCCGGTCGAACCCCGGCGGTTCGGCGCCGGCCTCGACCCCGGCCACCGGGGCCGAGCCGACGGTCCGCGCCAGCTCGCCGATCTTGCGGCGCTCGGGGCCTTCGAAGTTCGAGAACGTGCGGCGCAGCAACGGCAGCACGTCGGTGAAGGTGTCCGCGGGAATCCCGGCGATCCACCGGTCCAGCAGGCCCAGCAGCACCGGGTCGTGGATCAGCAGCATCGCGCCGCCGGACAGCACGCCGTCCAGCCAGGCCGCGGCCTCGGCCGGCGGCACGCCGGGGGTCAGCGCCAGGCCCATGCGGCGGTTCAGCTCGTCGCCGTCGATCTTCGAGGCGTCGTAGAGCAGCCGCAGCGCGCGCCCGGCGAGCAGCCCGGTCATGCCCTCGCGGTCGGCGACCATGCGCAGCGCGCGGTGCCATTCCTCGGTCGCGGCGGGGTCGTCGAGCAGGGTCACGATCGCGTGATGCGTGTTGTCCATCCGGGCCCGCATCTGCTGCGCGCCGTCCTCATCAAGGCCGGAGCAGGCCTGCGGGAAGCCGAGCGCGATGCGGACCACCAGGGCGTCGGCGACCTTGCGCAGCGCCGCGGTGTCGGTACCGCGGACATCCGTGTACCGCAGGGTCCTGGCCAGCGCCGGCAGGGCGTCGGCGAGATGCGCGACGTCGGTGTCCACCGCGGCCCGGTCGGCCAGCAGGGTCATGATCGGGTCCAGCGCGTCCGGCAGGTCGGCGAGCAAGCAGGCCTCGACGACGTCGGTGATCCCGGCCAGCTGCTCGGCGTTCGCCGCGAGGTCCGCGGACTTCGCCGAGGCCGCGGTGACCACGGTGGTGCCCCAGATCGCGGCCTCGACCAGCTTCACCGCGAACTCCGGCTGCCAGTCCAGCGACCAGGTCTCCCAGAACGTGCCGCTGCCCTGCGAGCGGCCCAGCGTGCCCCAGCCGATGCCGAGGATGTTCAGCCGGTGCAGCAGCCGCGACTTCTCGCCGTCGTTGGGCTTGCGCAGGTCCAGCTTGGCCTCGGTCTGGCCGGGCTTCGGCGCGAAGCGCAACCGCTTCTGCTCGCGGGCCAGGTCCGCGGCCAGCGGCACCACCGGCACGTCCGGCGGCACCTCGCCGAGGTCCTCGCCGATCACCAGCTTGTCCCGGACCAGCGCCATCTGCGTGTCGTAGCCGTCACACAGCACCGACTGCACGGCCTCGGTGACCTCGGTCAGCCCGGCCAGGGTGCGGCCGCGCAGCGTAGCCAGGGTCTCGGCGAGCCGCGTGGCCTCGATCAGGTGCGCGGAGGAGACCGGCAGGTCCTCGGCGCGGAAGAGTGCTGCGACGCGCGCGAGCCAGCGCTCAACGACCAGATCCGGTGCCGTGAACAGATGGTGGTACCAGCCCGGCGACTCGATGCCGGCGCCGTAGCCGGAGCGGAAGGACAGGCGGCCGTGGGTCCACGGGACCCAGGTCGCCGTGGTCTTCGCCTTCTTCGGCAGCTCCTTGAGGATCTTGGCGTCCGCGGCGGCCGGGCCGATCTCGGCCAGCGCCGGGACGTGGAAGGCACCGCATATCACCGCGATACGCTGGCGCCCCGCCTTGATCTCCTCGCGGATGCACTGGCGCATGTACGCCTCGCGCTGCTCGTCCTCGGGACGGGCCTTGTCCCGGACGACGGTCATCGCGTCGGCGATCGCGGCGAAGGAGTCGAGGGCGGAGAAGGTCCCGTCGGCACGCTGCTCGACGACGTCTTCCCACCAGCGTTCTGGGTCGTCGTAACCGGCAGCGGTGGCCAGGGCGGCGATCGGATCGGTGCGGTGAAGCTGGATGATGGGATCGGGCGCCGGTTCCGGCTCGTCCGGCGGCGACTCAACCGATTCTTCCGGCTCCTCCGGGACTTCCGCGAAGCGGTGGCCAGAAGGAAGGTCGATGAACCGCACCGGGATGCCGGACTCGACCCCGAGTCGCATCGCGACCCACTCGGGTGAGAACTCGGCGAAAGGCCAGAACCCAGCGCGCGAGGGATCGGCGTCGGCATAGACCAGCAACGCGACCGGCGGCCGCATCGCCGGATGCGCGGCGAGCGGGATCAGCGCGTCGGCCTCCGGCGGACCCTCGATCAGGATCGCGTCCGGATTCAACTCCTCGAGCGCCGCCGCGACCGCCCTTGCCGATCCGGGCCCGTGGTGGCGGATCCCCAGCAAGGTGACGGTCATCAGGCGCTGACCTCGCGGCAGCTGCGGTAGAAGTCGGTCCAGCCCTCGCGGCCGCGGGCGACCGTCTCCAGGTATTCCTGCCACACCAGCTTGTCGGTCGAGGAGTCCTTCACCACCGCGCCGAGGATGCCGGCGGCCACGTCGGCCGGGCGCAGCGTGCCGTCGCCGAAGTGCGCGGCCAGCGCGATGCCGCCGGCCACCACCGAGATCGCCTCGGCCGGGGACAGGGTGCCCGAGGGGGTCTTGAGCTTGGTCTTGCCGTCCTCGGTCAGGCCGCTGCGGAGCTCGCGGAAGACCGTGACCACGCGGCGGATCTCCTCGTGGGCCGCCGGGACCTCGGGCAGCTCCAGCGCCTTGCCGAGGGACTTCACGCGCTGGGAGACGATCTCGATCTCCTCCTCGGCGGTGCCCGGCAGCGGCAGCACCACGGTGTTGAACCGGCGGCGCAGCGCGGAGGACAGTTCGTTGACGCCCTTGTCGCGGTCGTTCGCGGTGGCGATGACGCTGAAGCCCTTCTCCGCCTGGGTCTCCTCGCCGAGTTCGGGGATCGGCAGCGTCTTCTCCGACAGGATCGTGATCAGCGTGTCCTGCACGTCGGCCGGGATCCGGGTCAGCTCCTCGATGCGGGCGATCGCGCCGGTGGCCATCGCGCGCATCAGGGGGCTGGGGACCAGCGCGTCGCGCGAGGGGCCGTGCGCCAGCAGCTGCGCGTAGTTCCAGCCGTAGCGCATCGCCTCCTCCGGCGTGCCGGCGGTGCCCTGGACCAGGAGCGTCGAGTCGCCGGAGATCGCGGCGGCCAGGTGCTCGGAGACCCAGGTCTTGGCCGTGCCGGGGACGCCGACCAGCAGCAGCGCGCGGTCGGTGGCCAGGGTGGCGATGGCGATCTCGACGATGCGCCGCGGCCCGATGTACTTCGGCGTGATGACCGTGCCGTCCGGCAACGTCCCGCCCAGCAGGTAGGTCGAGACCGCCCACGGCGAGAGCTTCCAGCGCGGCGGCTTCGGACGGCCGGAATCGGCGTCGGCCTTGCGCAGGGCTTCCAGCTCGCCGGCGAAGGCGTGCTCGGCGTGCAGGCGGAGAACGGTCGGCTGTGTCGCCTCGGAGGCCTCGGCGGCAGCGGCGGTGTCAGACATGGCAGGCAACTTTCGGTTTTCGGCAAGGTGGCACCCACTCAAGAGTCCACCTTGGAGGAAGGGTTCGGACAGAGACAATCCAATACAGCGCCGCGAAGCGGCTCCATAACGGGCGGTGGTGGGAGACGGGTGGGCCGTTAGACAGGGTCCGGATCGCTAAACGGAGTCCAGTTCGGCCAGCATCAGGGCCCGGTCCCGCAGCATCGCGGCGAGGTCGTCCAGGTCCTCGGCCCACAGCGGGAGCTCGGCGCGGATCTCCCCGGCCTTGGCCGCGACCGCGTCGGCGAACGACGGCGGCATCCAGCGGCCGGCCAGGTTGTCCATGCCGAAGAAGCGGGCCACGTCGTTGCGCGTGGCGTTCGGCAGGTAGGCCGGGATCGCGTCGAGCAGGGCCTGGCAGACGGCGTCCGGCCAGGGCCGGCCCAGCCGGCTCAGGATGCTCGGGGCGCTGTGGATCGAGTATTGCGACCGGTGGCTCGCCACCACGCTCAGACACCAGCGCTCGGCGGCCTCGTCGGAGAGCAGCTCCAGCATGTCGTTGGAGGCGTTGACGGCGCAGAACGCCTCGGCCCAGCGGGTGTCCTTCTGGCGCAGCGTCGCCGAGCGCCAGCCCCGGTGGCAGGCGTTGGCCTCCCAGCGGTTGGCGGCCGTGGCGCGCATGAGCTCGGCGGGCGTCAGCTCGCAGTGCTGCTCCCAGGCGGAGAGCGGAGTGGAGGCTATGAGGTCCTCCAGCCAGTACGAGGGCTGCATGCGGGCCAGCCGCCGCTCGTCCTCGGTCTGGACCCAGCCCTCGCCGATGCCGTCCCGGGCCTCGTCCTCGGCGGCCTCGTCCGGTTTGTCCTTCAGCATGACGAGGACGTCGGCGTTCTTGGTGACCACGGTGACCCGCGCGTGCAGGCGTGCGACCATGCGCTCGGCGAACCGGGAGGACGGCAGGGTGGCCAGCAGCCGGACCGCTTCGGCGCGGACCTGTCGCGACTTGTCGTCGAGGGCTGATTCCAGGAACGGCTCGTCCTCCGGCCCGAGGCCGACGCCGAGCGCTTCGACGTAGGCCGCGCGGGTTTCGGCACTCAGGCCGGTCTGCGTCCAGGCCTCTTCCACCAGTTCCCGGGCCGAGGCCGGGTCCTTGCCGCGGAACCACGTGAGGTAGCCGATGCGCTCGTGCGGCTTGTCGGACAGCCAGGCCTCCGGGTCCGGGGCCGCGGCGTAGCGGGTGAAGGTCGACCACTGCTGGTTCTGCTTGGCCAGCCAGGTGCCGCGCGAGCCGGCCAGCTTCATCAGGTCGGCGCGGACCGCGATGCTGCCCCGGGCGTAGTCGAACAGCGGAGGCAAAAGCTCGGCGGGCGCGCGACAGCCGGTCTTGGCGGCCGCTCCCAGGTACTCCGGGAGTGCTTCGGAGCGGGACGCCACCAGCGCCGTCAGCCGGGCCGAGGTCGCGCTGGGCAGCAGTGGACGCGCGTCCATCGCCGCGGACTTCGCGGCCGGCGCCGCGTCGGACCCTTCGGCGCCCTTGGCGCTCCCGGCACCCTCAGCGCCCTCGGCACCTTCAGTGTCCTGCTCGCCGACCAGCTCCGCGGAGTACGCCGAGCCGGCGCTGCCGGCCCGCCGCCACGCGCTCATGAGGGCAGCCGAACTCAGCAGGGCCGCCGCGGGGCTGTCACCGGGCGCGGTGAAGTCTCCGGCGGCCGGCGGGGTGCGACGGTCGGTGCCGACCAGGGCCGTCGAGACAAGGTCCTGCCAGACCTCGGAGCCGGTCTGATTGGAGGCTTCGTTCATGGTGCTCACCGCGCTTCCGCCGAGTAGGAGATCCCCACAGCCTTCGCACTGATGTCCACAGATTGTGCACCACGCCACTGACAACTTACGGGGTCGATGGCAATACCCTGAAATTCCCTAATCACCGGGCCTCTCCCGAGGCGCTTCGCAGGGTTCTTCGCTGATCCGTTCACAGCGCGACCGCCGAACCCTCGGCCCACACGGTGAGCGGTTCCAGCCCCGCGTCGGTGTACTCGCCGAACACCGTCACCGGATGGCCGCCGGAGACCGCGAGCAGCCGCCACAGGGCACCCTCCTCGCAGATGAGCGGAACGCGGCGGCCCTCGGCATCGCCGAGTTCGCCGTCCCGGTCCGGCACCGCGTCCGCGATCACCACCGGCCAGCCCTCCTGCCACGGATCGGTGGCCAGCGCGGCGGCGAACTCGTCGGCGGCGGCCTGCAGCGTGCCGCCCACAGGCGCCGCCGGCGGGTTCGCGGAGTCAAGCTCCCCAGCCTCCATCTGCGCCCGCAGCGGAAGCACTTCGGAGTGGAACACCATCTCGGCCCGGTAGACCGCACCGACCGGCAGCGCCAGCGTCGGCGCCTGCTGCATGGCGCCGAACGCCAGCAGCATCGATATCCGGCCGCTGTCCGCACCGCGCAGCCAGATCCGACGCTCGGTGAGCTTGTCGGCCGCGCGATCGCGGGAGCCCAGGACGTGCCAGCGGTCGGCGACGCGCTCGCCCTCGCGGCGCACCACGTCGGCGTCGACCGAGATCCCGATCCGCCGCCGCACGGTGTCCTGCATCGCCGCCGGCAGCTCAGGCAGCCGGGTCCAGGCCTGGCACAGCAGGTGCAGCCGGGCGAACTCGGCCAGAACCGCGTCCGGCCAGGCGTCACCGGAGGAGGAGCGCGCGGAGGTCAGGGTCCGCACCCGCCCCGCGACACCCGGCGCCTGCGCGTCCACCAGCCGCTTGGCGACCGGGTCGACGGCACCGTAGGACAGCGTCGCGGAGTCGCTGATGCCGGCCGCGATCTGGTCGGTCAGCCACCGATCGAGGTCGGCCAGACCATTGCCGATCCGCTCAGCACGCTGCGCAGCGCGCTTGGCCGCACCCTCGGGATCGGCGGCAGCCTTCTCAGCCTTGGCCGCACTGCGGGCCGCGGACTTCTCAGCACGGTCACGCCGCGAATCAGCCCAGGCCTCAACCCGCTCCGGGAGCACCTCGGCGGCGGCAATGGTGCCAGCCGCCCACAGGAGCAGCAGGCCCAGGGCATGCTTACACGGAAACTTCCGACTGGGGCACGTGCACTGGTAGGCGGTATCCGAGTCGGCCACGGAGACCGTGACCTGATACGGCTTACTCCCGCTACCTTTGCAGTCCCCCCACAACAACCGCTCATCTTCCAGGTACCCAGTCCCCGACCACGGGCCCGCAACCCCGAGCTTCGCGCCCGCCTTCTGCGAAGCGGCATCCGGGGCCAGAGAGTTGACCTGGGCGGCGGTCCAACGTTCTGCCATGCCACGAACACTATTTCAGGGCACCGACAGGGTGGGTGGGGCTTCGTGACAACGGCACCGATGTACGCGGACCGCACACCGGCGCCTCGGCGGCTACGAGCGGCGACGAGACTGCGGGTCCAGCGGGTCCGACCGGACCACGCGGGGGTTTGGTTCTGGGTCCCTCGCCGCGTCAGCGGGCGCAGCCAACCTGCCCGGTTTGGCGGTGTCAAGCCGGGCGAGGCTGGACCACAGCAGCAGGGGTGCGGCTTGATTCCGCCAAACCGGGCTGGTTCCGTTTACGGCGATGACGCGGCGAGGGACCCAGAACCTCGGCGACCACAAGCAGCACCGCCGCCGAACGACGCAACGCAGGCAACAGCGGAGAGAAAGCCGAACAGTCGCGGGCCGGCGGCATCAAGCAGGTCGCGCGGGTCGCCCCCTCGTCGAGGAGGCCCGCCAGAGGCCTCAAGGTGCCCACCAAACGCGGCAGACAGCCGCCAGACCAAACGCGTGCGCAGTGACTCGGACCGACGCGCGGTCTTGCACACGAACACCGGCGGCCGCCAGCGCAACCAGCGGGGCACAGCCGAACTGCGTCCCCTGCGAGGCCATCCAACCATGTGCGAAGCCGTAAAAATCGCCTGCAAACCCACAAACCAGCCGCGCATACAAACCGACCGCAACCCGGGCGGTCTACCCACCGACCACCCAGCCCAGCCAGCAGACCTACACCTCACCCCGCATGCGCGAGATTGGCATCCACCCAATCAATAATCTCCTGCGTAGCCGTCCCCGGAGTGAAGATCGCCACGACCCCCATCTCCTTCAGCGGCTCGAAGTCAGCCTCCGGAATGATCCCGCCGACGAACACCTTGATGTCGATGGCGTCCTTCTCCTTGAGGATCTCGATCACCTTCGCGCACTGCGTCATGTGCGCTCCGGAGAGGATCGACAGGCCGATGGCGTCGGCGTCCTCCTGGATGGCGGTGGCGACGATCTGGTCGGGCATCTGGTGCAGGCCGGTGTAGATGACCTCGACGCCGGCGTCGCGCAGGGCGCGGGCCACCACCTTCGCCCCGCGGTCGTGGCCGTCCAGGCCGGGCTTCGCGATGACGACGCGGACCGGGGCTGACTGGCTCATGGCGGCTGCCTCCATTGGGTGTCCACGGGAAGATCTTCTTTGATCCGCCCATAACCGGTTCACACAGTAGCCGACCTGGGGTGGCGGCCCGGACCGCGCCGGCCTGTGACGGTTCGCACAATCTCCGTGAGGATCATCCGACTTCCTGCGAGAACACCAGTGAACCGTGTGCAAAGGGCGCGCAAAGTCCACCGAACCGTTGTCCGTCCAGCCTCCGAGGCGCTAAAGTCGCGACTCGATAACGGCGCTGTCCCCGCTCCGTTCGCTGATCGGCTGTCCCACGTTCCCAGGAGGTATTGGCCGTCATGGGAAAACATGGTTCGTCCCATTGGGATACCGACTGGGAGTCGGCCATAACGCCTAACGGCGAGGACAGCCTTTACGGTTCGACTGACGGCTACCAGGCCGTCAACGACTGGTCCGGGGTTTACGAGGTCCCGTCGCAGACCGGCTTCTATGAACAGGCCACGGTCTACGACTACGAGGACGCCACGACACGGCAGCCGGTCATGGACCAGAGTTATTACGAATCTGTATACGCGGCCTACTCGGCGCCGCAGCAGGCCCCGCAACAAGCCCACCAGCAGGCTCAGCAGGCCCAGTCGGCCCAGCACGTGCCGCAGATGCCCGCCCAGCCGGTCGTCCCGGCGCAGCCGACGGCGCCCGAGTCGAGTCCCACATGGGACGGACCGGGGTGGCAGGACCCGTACGCGCAGTACGCGCAGCCGCACTACGAGCAGCACCTCGACCAGCACCACGCGCCGCAGCAGCAGTACGAACAGCAGCACTACGGCCAGCAGGCCTACGAGGTCCCGCAGTACGGCGCGCAACCGCAGTACGAAGACCACAACTTCCACCACCCGGACTTCGACACCGGCACGTTCGAGGCCATCTACGACGCCCCGGGCTCCACGGAGGCCGCGTACGACCTCCTGCCGGACGGCGAAGGCGCTTACGACGCCTACAACGCCTACGAGGGCGAGTACGACAACGCGGCCTATGCCGCGGACTACGCCGTCGCGAACGAATACGAGGACGACGCCGAGGACTACGCCGGCTACGGCTACGGCGACCCCGAAGGCTACGACGACCCGAACGGTCACGACCCGAACGGTCACGACGGCCCCGACGCCTACGACGACCCCGACGGCACCCAGGACACGCCCCTGCGGAGCCGCAGCCGGTCCGGCGGCACCCCCC
>NZ_JAACYW010000349.1 GCF_015356825.1 Catenulispora rubra
AGAGACAGGCTCACCGCGGCACCGCGCTGTGCCAACCAGCCAACCAGAAAGCCAGAAAGCCAGCCAGCCGGCTAATCGGCTAGCGCCGCAACAGCACAGCGTTGGCGGCAGGCTCGGTTGGCGCTGCGAGCAAGCTGCGGCCGGCTACAAGGCCAAGGCACTACGCTGCGGCGCGCGGGCGGCGCGGCGGCCCCCCTGCACCACCGGCAAGCCGTAGCGAGGCATGGCGCGCGCCACCTGAATCCCCAGCTCAGCGGCCTGCCCCGCTGGCCCGTTGCCGAATGTTCGCAAAGAAGACCGCTCGGCCCACTACCCTGCCCGGGTGGTTCAGGAGAACGTCGCCGTCGAGTCCCCGTCGGCCGAGCGCGCGGCGCGGCGGGGTCGGCGCTTTCATGCGCTGATGGTCGCTGTCGTCGCCAAGTTGCCCTTCGGGCTTTCGCGCGTGGTCGCGCCGAGCCTGCTGGGGTTCGCCGTCATCAATGGGTTCACCTTCTCGGTGGACCTCGTGCTGCTCACGCTCGCGCACCGCGTGTTGCACTGGCCCTACCCGGCGGCGGTGACCGTCTCCTACCTCACCGCGTTCGCGCTGAGTTTCGTGCTGAACCGGGCGTTCAACTTCCGGTCGCATGGGGCGCTCGGGGCGCAGACCACGCGCTACGCCGTCGCGGTCGGGGTCAACTACCTGGTCTTCGTGCTCGGGGTCGGCAGTGGGCTGACGTCGATCGGGGTCGGGTACGCGGCGGCACGCCTCGTCTCGGGGCTCGCTGAGGGCGTCTACATGTACTGCGTGATGCGCTGGGTGGTGTTCCGGAACGCCGACGGCCCCTGATCCGCCAGCATCAGGGGCCGCACTCGCACGCGGCGCTCGAGCACCGCGCCGCCTCAGCCGCCCAGCGTCTCCTGCATCGCCGCGCCGAGGACCGCCGAGCCGGTCATGTCCAGCGCCGGCTCGTCGGTCTGCCAGGAGCGGACGTCGTCGGAGAAGCGGCTGCCGTGGCCGGTGAACTTGTTGTACGCGTCCGTCCCGCCCGCCGGGCACTGCTTCATCCCCGTCTGGTAGGCGCCCAGGCCGCCGGCGAAGTTGCTGGTGTTGTTCGGCCCGTTCATCACCGCACCGGTCGCGATTGCACCGGTGCCGGTCAGGCTCCCCGACAGGTTCGCCACCTGGTGCTGCATGCACTTCGGGAAGTTGCTGCCCTCCCCGACCATGAACGCCAGCCCCCACGCGTTGGCGCCCAGCAGCCAGTCCCGCTGCTCGGTGGCGAACGCCGCGAACGAGGCGTCGCCGCTGGCCTGCCGGTACAGCGCCTCCTCGGTCAGGAACCCGAAGGTGTGCGCGTTGACGTCGAAGTCCGCGTAGTTGCCGCCGGCGTGGAAGACGTCAGAGGCCGCCTTGCTCGCCGCCGACTGCACCTGACGCTTCAGGTCCGCGGTCAGCGCGGCCGGGGTGACCGCCAGGCCCGAGGGGTTGCCCGCGGCCGCGATCGCCTTGATCAGGTCGGCGTGCGCCAGGGCACTGTTGTCGTACAGGTTGAACGTGTCGCCGGTGTCAGAGGCCAGATAGTCCTTCGCATACGTGGCCGCCTGCGACACGTACGAAGACGAGCTGTGCCCCAGCTTCTGCGCAGCCAGCGCGAGCTCCGCGCCACCCAGCTCCATCGCGTCGTGCCAGATCGGCTCGGGGTAGTACGCGTTCGGCAGCGCCGTGGTCAGCGGCTTCGGCGGCGCGCTGGTGTCGGCCTGGGCGTAGACCGAGGCGGCGGCCTGGTACTCGGCGGCGGCCTGCGTCGGGTTGTAGGCGGCGGCGTCCACCTGCGCGGCCAAAGCGAACGCGGCGGCCACGCGCCCGGCGATGTTCGGGCTGATTTTGCCGCCGGGGCTCGCGGCCAGGAACGCCGGACGGTGCGCGGCCGCGTACCGGTCGGCGGTGGCCGTGTCGCCGTCGTCCTTCTGCGGCAGCCGCCACAAGTCGTGGTCGCCGAAGAACGTGCCGGCGGAGTTGCCGGTGCCGATACCGACCTGTAGCACCAGGGTCTTCGTGCTCTGGTTCCAGGCCTTGTTCAGCCACGTCTCGCCGTAGTGCGCCTCAGCGGACAGCGTCGCGGGAGCCGCGGAGCCCAGGGCGCGCTGCGCGGCCAGCAGCGTGATGTCGCCGAAGGCCTCGCTGTTGGAGAACTTCAAGTAGTCGCCCGCATCGAACCAGCCCCCTGAGACGTCGACCGTCCCACTGAGCTTGGTCAGATCCGAGCTGGTGATGGTGTCCGAACCGCCGGCGGCGAACGTCGGCCAGGCGTAGACGCTCGCCGAGGAGTCGTGCACGTGCGAGGGCTGCCGGTTCAGGGCCCCGGCGATGACGTCCGAGCCGTCGCGCTGGGTCTGGAAGAAGGTGACGCCGTCGCTGACGAGCTTGCCGTACAGCGAGCCGGCGCTGGTCACGGTGAACGACGGCGAGGTGCCCGCGGCGCTCCCGGCGACCTTGATGTGGTACGTCCCCGGGGCCTTCAGCCCGCTGAAGGCGATCGGGTAGACGTCCGGGTAGGCGGTGCTCCACTTGCCCAGGCTGGTCCCGCCGACCTTGCCGGTGAGCACGGTCGCGCCGGCCGCGTTCAGCACCGAGAACGACACCCCGGACACCGCCGAGCCGGTCATCAGGTACGCCTGCTTCACGTCGCCGGCCAGGAACCCGGCCTGGTCCACCCGGACCAGCCCGGCGGTGGCGGCCTGCGCGGGCTGCGACAGGACGGTCGCGGTGCCGACGGTCAGACCGGCCAGGCCGACGGCCGTGAGCGCGGCGACCGCCTTGCGGTGGCGCGCGACACGACCGGTCGTGCCGCGGCGGATACGAGGTCGTGCCCTGGAAACCATGGGATGCCCCCTCCTTAGTTAGGAAAGGTTCCTAACGAGACGTGCGGAGAACCTACCCACGGCGCCGCACGCCGTCAAGGGTCTGAATCGGCCCGGAACAGACGGCGCCATCACGCTAATGTGGACGAAGGCCTGTAAACGAACGGTGGGGGTGGACATGGCCGATCACACGAGTGCCCGGACCCGGGGTGGCCTGGCACTGATCCTGACGCTGCTGCTGGTGTTCGCGGCGGCCTGCAAATCGACCGCCGATTCGAGCTCGGGCTCGGGCTCCTCCGGCGGCTCCTCCGGCGGCACTACCGTGGTGGTCTCCTCGGCGCCGACGACCGGGGACGCGCAGAAGATCTGCGGGACTCCCCCGTGCGTACGCTTCCTCTCGCGCGGCGACACCAGCACCCTGTCCAGCACGGTCTCCGACCACCCGATCCTGAGCACGGTGGCCCTGCACGCGGCGGTGATGGTGCTGTGCGGCGGGATCCTGTGCCTGCTCGGCGAGGGGATCGGCCTGGATTACGTGGCGCACGCGGCCAAGGACGCGGCGAACCACCACGCGTGCCTGAGAGTGAACATCCTGTCCGACAATGACAAGTGGAAGCTGATAAGCCTGAGCACATCGAACCAGAGCCCCTACTGTACGGACTGAGCATGCGCGTTGATCCGTTCGCCATCGCTGTACCCGACGCCGTCCTGACCGATCTGCGCGAACGGATCAGGCGGACCCGCTGGCCGGACGCCGCGCCCGGCGAGGCGTGGAGCCAGGGCGTCGAGGTGGGGTACCTGCGAGAACTGCTCGCGTATTGGGCCGACGGGTTCGACTGGCGCAAGGCGGAGCGTGAGCTCAACCGCTACCAGCACCAGGTCGCCAAGGTTTACGGGACACCGATCCACTTCGTGCATCACCGTGGCGGCGGCGACCGGATCCCGCTGATCCTCACCCACGGCTGGCCGAGCACCTTCGCCGAGATGCTGGGCCTGGTGGACCGGCTCGGCGACCGGTTCGACCTGGTGGTGCCCTCGCTCCCGGGCTACGTCTTCTCGGAGCGGCCGGCGCGTGCCGGTGTGGACCGGCGGTACGTGGCGGGCCTGTGGCACGAGCTCATGCAAGGGCTCGGATACCAGCGGTACGGCGCGTGCGGCGGCGACTTCGGCGCCGGCGTGGCCACGCAGATGGCGCTGTCGGAGCCCGAGCGCGTGATCGGGATCCACTTGAGCACCCCGGAGCTGGCGCCCTACACCGGCCCCGGCTCCGCGCAGCTGACGCCGCAGGAGCAGGCGTACGTCGCGCACCTGGAGCACTGGGAGGAGACCGAACGTGGCTACAGCGCCGTGCAGTCGACACGTCCGCAGACCCTCGGCTACGCCCTGAACGACTCCCCCGCCGGCCTGGCCGCGTGGCTGCTGGACAAGTGGCGCTCCTGGTCCGACAGCGGCGGCGACCTGGACGCCACCTTCGGCCGCGACAGCCTGCTGACCATGCTGACCCTGTACTGGGCGACGGACTCCATCACCACCTCGATGCGCGACTACTACGACAACCGCTGGCACGGCGCCCCGATCGGCCCCGACGACCATGTGCGCGTGCCGACTGCGATGGCGGTGTTCGCGAACGAGTTCGTACCCGAAGGCGAGGTCCCGCGCTCGTGGTACGAGCGGATGTACCGGATCGAGCGCTGGACGGTGTTCCCGCGCGGCGGGCACTTCGCGGCGATGGAGGTGCCGGACATGCTGGCCGCGGATATCGGCGAGTTCTTCGGCGGGCTGCGGTAGGGGTAGTAGCGAGGCAGCAACGCGGCGACCAGGCGTCCACGGCAACGCGATCACCAGCGCGGCCACCAGCGCGATCACCAGCAGCTTCGCAGGACCTGAGCATCAGGTTGTTCGAAACCGGCCGGTCGATCATGCTGGACCGCGTGCTCACGGTACGGATGAACGATGCGGCGGCGCGATCGCTGGGCCCTGACTTCCCGCTGGGCGAGGCGCCGCCGGCCGAGGCGCCCCGGCTGCACGAGCTGCTGGCCGAGGGCGTGGTGCGGCGCGACGAGGTGATCGTGCTGGCCAGGCACCGCGATCAGGCCGGCGGCGCGCCGGGCGGCTTCGGCGACCTGACTGGTTGGGAGTGCGGCACCAACAGCTTCCACCTCGACGACGTCATCCCGGTCGAGCGCCGCTTCCGGGCGGACGGCGAACCCGTGATCGGCGAAGCGGATCAGACACTGCTGCTCCGGCACGGGCTCTGGTTCGCCGTGCGGGTGGCCCACCTGGCGGCCGCGTTGGAGGATCCGGTACCGGTGTGCTGCATCGTCGGCACGAACAGCACCGGCGGCACGTTCCGCCTGCACCGCGCGCGGCCCGGCCAGAGCTGGCTGGCCGCGGATCTCGACGGCTACGCCACCGAGAAGATCATCGCCGTCGACTTCTCCCCCGCCGAGCACCATCCGGCCTAAAGCCGGGGCCGGATCCGGCGGGGGAACCGGCCCCGACGACTGGGGTCAGGCCCCTGCGACAGCCAGAGCCTGAGTGAACGACGCCGCGACGTCGCCCGAGGTCGGCACATTCCACTGCGTACCGTTGATGAACACTGACGGCACGCCGACCAGCTTGCCGGAGCCGTACTCGGCGGCATACGTGCTCTCGATCGAGGCGCCGTACGGCTGGGTCCGAACGCAGTCCTCAAAGGTCGGGCCGTCCAGCCCCGAGACGGTCTTGGCGATGGTGATCAGCTCGTTGGGATCGGCGAAGGCGTCGGTGCTCTCGCTCGGCTGTGCGGCGAACAGCGCCTCGCGGTACGGCTGGAACTTGAACGCCTGCAACGCGCAGCTGGCCGCGTTGCCGGCGGCCACCGAGCCCTTGCCGCCGGTGTTGTGGTCGATCAGGTCGACCGCGTGGAACTCGACCTTGATGCTGCCGGATCCGAGCTTGGAGGAGATCACCGGCTGGATCTGGTCGTGCACCTGCTTGCACACCGGGCAGCGGTAGTCCTCGTAGATGAGGACCCGCACCTTGCCCACGCCGACGATCACGGTCGCGTCCTTCCCGGCCACCGACCCCGGTCCGGACGCCGAGACCGAGGCCGGCGCCGAGGCCCCGGACGACGGCGCGGCGGACGTGTGGCCGGCCGCAGCAGAGCTGGCGGAACCGGTGGCACCGGAATGCGCACCGCTCGGCACCGCACCGGACGCCCCGCCGATCCCCGAGCCCGCTCCGGAACTCACCGCGACCCCGGCGCCCGGCCCGGTCGCGGGATCGGTCCCCGCTCCGGTGTCGGACCCACTTCTGGATCCGGTGGCCGAGCCGGCTTCAGTGCCGCTCCCGGATCCCGCGGCGGTATTGGTCGTGCCCTGCGACGCACAACCCGCCATCAGGACACCGGAAAGTATCAACACAGCTAGTCTCCCCCTCATGGCTAGCCATGCTAGAGGGCCGACCGCCAATTATCACAGCACGGTGCGAATTTCGCCGACGCGATCCAAGTCCGGCTGTCCGCGGTGATCGCGACGCCGGACGGCGCCAGGCGATCTTGCCATGCCGCTCGCCCGGCGCCGTCATCGGCCCCTGTCCAGAGCCTCCCGAAGAGCTCTCCAGAACTCTCCAGAGCCCCTGGACCTACTCGATCCGCTCCCCGCGCTCAGCCTTCTCGACCAGCGACTGCGGCACCGCGAACCGCTCCCCGTACTTCTCGTGCAGCTCCTTGGCGCGCGCCACGAAGCCGGTCACGCCGCCGTCGTAGCCGTTGATGTACTGGATCACGCCGCCGGTCCAGGCCGGGAAGCCGATGCCGAGGATGGAGCCGATGTTCGCCTCGGCGACCGAGCGCAGCACGCCCTCGTCGAGGCAGCGCACGCTGTCCAGCGCCTCGGCGAACAGCATCCGCTCCTGCATGTCCTGGAAGGGGATCCCGACGTGCGGCGGGAACGCCTCGCGCAGGCCCGGCCACAGGCCCGTGCGCTTGCCGTCGGCGTAGTCGTAGAAGCCCGCTCCGGCCGCGCGGCCGCCGCGGCCGAACTCGTCGACCATGCGGTTGATCACGGCCTCCGAGCCGTGCTCGGCCCAGTCCTCGCCGGCGGCGGCGCGCGCCTCGTTGCGGATCTTCTGCGGCAGCGTGAGCGTCAGCTCGTCCATCAGCTGCAACGGCGGCGCCGGGTAGCCGGCCTGGGAGCCGGCCTGCTCGATGGAGTTGGGCCGCAGGCCCTCGTTCACCATCGCCATCGCCTCGTCCAGGAAGCGGCCGATCACCCGGGAGGTGAAGAAACCGCGGCTGTCGTTGACGATGATCGGCGTCTTCTTGATCTGTCGGGCCAGGTCGAAGGCCTTGGCGATGGCCGCGTCGGAGGTCTGCTCGCCGACGATGATCTCCAGCAGCGGCATCTTGTCCACCGGGGAGAAGAAGTGCAGGCCGATGAAGTCCGCCGGCCGCGTGACGGCGTGCGCCAGGCCGGTGATCGGCAGCGTGGAGGTGTTGGAGCCCAGCAGCGCGTCGGGGGCGACGACGTCCTGGATCTCGCCGAACACCTTGCCCTTGAGCTCCGGGGACTCGAAGACGGCCTCGATCACCAGGTCGGCGCCGGCAGCGTCGGCAGCGGTGGCGGTCGGGTGGATCCGGGCCAGGACCGCGTCGGCCGCCTCGCGCGTCATCTTGTTGCGCGCGACCGCCTTGTCCAGGATCCCGGCCGAGTAGGCCTTGCCCTTCTCGGCGGCCTCGACGCTGACGTCCTTCAGCACGACCTCGATCCCGGCGCGCGCGCAGACGTAGGCGATGCCGGCGCCCATCATGCCCGCGCCGAGCACCGCGACCTTGGTGGCCTGCCACGGCTCGTAGCCCGCGGGCCGCGAGGCGCCGTTGGTGACCTTCTGCATGTCGAAGAAGAACGCCTGCGTCATGTTCTTCGCCACCTGGCCGGTGACCAGCTCGACGAAGTACCGCGCCTCGACGGTCAGCGCGTTGTCGAAGTCCACGCGCGCGCCCTCGACGGCGGCGGCCAGGATGTTGCGCGGCGCCGGGTAGTTCGCACCCTTGAGCTGCTTGCGCAGGTTCGCCGGGAAGGCCGGCAGGTTCGCGGCGAACTTCGGGTTCTTCGGGTCGCCGCCGGGGATCCGGTAGCCGGGCACGTCCCAGGGCTGCTTGGCCTCGGGGTTGGCCAGCACCCAGGCCTTCGCGGCGGCCAGCATCTCCTCGGGCGTGGCCACGACCTCGTGGACCAGGCCGTTCTCCAGCGCGGCGTTCGGCTTGTAGCGCTGGCCCTGAAGCAGGACCTTGAGAAGGGCGTCGGTGATACCGAGGAGGCGCACGGAGCGCACGACGCCGCCGGCGCCGGGCAGCAGCCCGAGCGTGACCTCGGGGAAGCCGATCTCGGAGCCCTTGGCGTCCAGCGCGACGCGGTGGTGGCAGGACAGCGCGATCTCCAGGCCGCCGCCGAGCGCCGCGCCGTTGATCGCGGCCGCGACCGGCTTGCCGAACGTCTCCAGGCGCCGTAGCAGGGCCTTGATCCGCACGTTGCGCGCCATGATGTCGGCGGCGTCCTCGGGCCGGGCCTTGATCAGCTCATTGAGATCGCCGCCGGCGAAGAAGGTCTTCTTGGCGCTGGTGACGACGACACCGCTGATCTCGTCCTTCTCAGCCTCCAGCCGGTCCAGGACCGTTCCGAGGGCTTCGATGAACGCCCGGTTCATGGTGTTGGCCGACTGGCCGGGCGCGTCCATGGTCAGGGTGACCACGCCGTCGGCGTCCCGCTCCCAGCGGATGTGGTTCTGCTCGCTCATGTTCCTCGTCCCGCCCTCAGACCCGCTCGACAATGGTGGCGATGCCCATACCGCCGCCGACACACAAGGTGACCAGGCCCCGGCGCAGGTCCCTGCGTTCGAGCTCGTCCACGATCGTGCCGATCAGCATCGCGCCGGTGGCGCCCAGCGGGTGGCCCATCGCGATCGCGCCGCCGTTGACGTTGACCTTCTCCAGCGGCAGGCCGTCGCCCATGTCGCGCACGTAGCGCAGCACCACGCCCGCGAACGCCTCGTTGATCTCCACCAGGTCGATGTCCTCGATGCCGAGGCCCGCCTTGGCCAGCGCCTTCTTCGAGGCCGGCGCGGGACCGGTGAGCATGATGGTCGAGTCGGCGCCGGAGACCGCGGTGGCCAGGATGCGGGCCCGCGGCGTCAGGCCCGCGGCCTGCCCGGCGTGCTCGTTGCCGACCAGGACCAGCGCGGCGCCGTCGACGATGCCCGAGGAGTTGCCGGCGTGGTGGACGTGGTCGATCTTCTCGACCCAGTGGTACTTCTGCAGCGCCACGGCGTCGAAGCCGCCGAGGTCGCCAATCGCCTCAAAGGAGGGCTTGAGGCCCGCGAGGGTGTCCACGGTGGTGCCGGGGCGGATGAACTCGTCCTCGTCCAGGATGGTCAGGCCGTTGCGGTCCCGGACCGGGACGACCGACTTCTTGAAGTGGCCGGCGGCGCGCGCCGCGGCGGCCAGTTCCTGGGAGCGGACCGCGAACTCGTCGACGTCGGTGCGCGAGAAGCCCTCGATGGTGGCGATCAGGTCGGCGCCGATGCCCTGCGGGATGAAGGAGATGTCGTAGGCGGTCTCGGGGTCCTCGAACCAGGCGCCGCCGTCGGAGGCCATCGGCACGCGGGACATCGACTCCACGCCGCCGGCCAGGATCAGGTCCTCGCCGAGGCCCGAGGCGACCTTCTGCGCGGCGGTGTTCACCGCCTCCAGGCCCGAGGCGCAGAACCGGTTGAGCTGGACGCCGGCGGTGGTGTCCGGGAGCCCGGCGACCAGCGCCGAGACCTTGGCTATGTCCGAGCCCTGCTCGCCGATCGGCGAGACCACGCCGAGGATGACGTCCTCGATCAGCGCCGGGTCCAGGTTCGGGTGGCGGACCTGGATCTCCTCGATGAGGCCGACCATCAGGGAGATCGGCTTGACGGTGTGCAGCGAGCCGTTCTGCTTGCCCCGGCCGCGCGGTGTCCGGATCGCGTCGTAGACGTACGCGTTCGACATCGCTGTTCCTTTCTTTTCGTCTGTCCTGGGTCCGGTCCGCTACAGCGAGCGGGAGATCAGTTCCTTCATGATTTCGTTGGCGCCGCCGTAGATGCGTTGCACGCGGCCGTCGGCGAAGAGCCGCGCGATGGGGTACTCCAGCATGTAGCCGTAGCCGCCGTGCAGCTGCACGCAGCGGTCGATGACCTCGGTCTGGCGGTCGGTGATCCAGTACTTGGCCATGGAGGCGGTGGTGGCGTCCAGACCGCCGGCGAGGTGCTTCTCGACGCAGTCGTCGAAGAACACCCGGGCCACGCGCGCGATGGTCGCGCACTCGGCGAGCTCGAAGCGGGTGTTCTGGAGCTTGAACAGCGGCTTGCCGAAGGCCTCGCGTTGCTTGGTGTAGGCCACAGTGTGGTCAACGGCGGCTTCCAGCATCGCCATTCCGGCGGCGGCGACCAGCAGGCGTTCCTGCGGGAGCTGCACCATGAGCTGGATGAAGCCCTGGCCCTCGACGCCGCCGAGCAGGTTCTCCGCCGGGACGCGCAGGCCGTCGAAGAAGAGCTCGGCGGTGTCGGTGCTGTGCTGGCCGACCTTCTTCAGGACGCGGCCGCGCTGGAAGCCGGGGACTTCCTGGCCGAGGTCGCCGACCTCGGCGACCAGCAGGGAGACGCCGTGCGCGCCCTGCGCGGTGTCGGTCTTGGCGACGATGACGACCAGGCCGGCGGTATGGCCGTTGGTGATGAAGGTCTTGGCGCCGCTGATGACGTACTCGTCGCCGTCGCGGACCGCCTTGGTGGCGACGTTCTGCAGGTCCGAGCCGGTCCCGGGCTCGGTCATGGCGACCGCGCCGACCAGGTCGCCGGCGGCCATGCGCGGCAGCCAGCGGCGCTTCTGCTCCTCGGTGGCGTAGGCGTTGACGTAGTGCGCGACGATGCCGGCGTGCACGATGATCGCCATCGCGCCGGCGCCGGTCCGGATCTGCGCCTCGATGATCGCGACCTCGTGCGCGAAGGTCCCGCCCCCGCCGCCGTACTCCTCGGGAACCGACGCGCACAGCAGCCCGATCTTGCCGGCCGCCTGCCACATGTCCTTGCTCGGGAAGCCCTGCGCCGCGAACTCCTCCTCCCGCGGCAACGCCTCGTTGGTGAAGAAGGACGCGGCGAGCTCCCGCAACGCCTCCACGTCATCACCGGCCCAGGACGACCTGCTCATCTGCGGCTCCATATCTGCCGAGGCCCACAGCCTAACGGCGATTAACATCGCGCGCCCGGCAGCTCAGTGTCAAGAGCACCGCGAGCATCAGCGCCCGCAACCGCCCGGCGAGCCCGGGACGCTCCAGCAACCGCCGGGTGCGCGCGGTGTCATTGACGACGGCGAACGCCGCGAGCACCCGGATCCGGATCTCCTCCGGCGACGCCGCGGGATCGGCCGAAGCCAGCAGCGCGGCCCAGTGCGCGGCGTAGGCACGCTGGAAGCGGCGGGTCTCGGCGCGGTCGCGGTCGGGGAGGTTGTGGCCCTCGGTGAAGTAGGCGGCGACGAGGTCTCGGGAGGTGAGGACGGTGGTGACGTAGCGGGTGGCCAGGTCGGTGAGGGC
>NZ_JAACYW010000035.1 GCF_015356825.1 Catenulispora rubra
AAGAGGGGGTCGGCGCCCGACCGGTCTCGATCTTGCGCCGTCTCCTGGGCGAGCTGGGTGACCCTGATGTCCTTCGTCGGCCTGCTCGCCCTGGCCGTCGCGGTCGCCGCGCCGGCCCGCGGCCTCGACGACCGCGCCGCGCGCCTCGTCCGCACCCGCCTGACCTGGGCCGCCGTCGTCGCCGGCGTCCTGGCGTTCCCGGCGGTCCTCACCGACCAGGCCCGCAGCGGCTCCGGCTACGACTACTCCGGCGCCTGGCAGAAGCTCTTCGACGGCTCGACCGCCGGCCTGCTCGCCGGCTTCGAAACCGTGCTGCCGCTCATCGCAGCCCTGATACTCCTGCCGGTGGTCCTCCGCCGCAGCCTCACGTCGCGACTGATCACCGGCCTCCGCGCGGCAGCCCTGCTCCTCGGCGTCGTCGCCCTCGCCGCGACCCGCATCCCGGCCAAGGCGCCGGCGCCGGCCGACCGGGCCCGCACCGCGTTCCAGACCTTCATGTGGATGCTGCACCTCATCGGCGGCGCGGTGTGGGTCGGCGGCCTCGTCGGCCTGGTCGTCCTCGCCGTCCGCAGCGCCCTGGACTCCGGCTTCTGGTCGGCGGCGATCCGCCGCTTCGCCGCCGCCGCGATGGGCTGCGTCGCCGCCATCAGCCTGTCCGGCCTGTACCTCTACTGGTCGCACGTCGACGGCCCGACCCAGCTGTTCACCACCATGTACGGCCGCGTCCTCGGCGTGAAGATCCTGCTGTTCGGCAGCCTGCTGGTCCTCGGCGCCGTCAACCAGTTCTGGCTGCACCCCCGCATCGACGCCCTGCGCGCCGCCGGCGACGACCGTCCGCTGCGCACCGTCCTGGCTCGCCGCTTCCCCACCGTGGTCGGCGTCGAGGTGGCGCTGATCCTGGCCCTGCTGTTCGTCGCGCCGTTCCTGCACGGCTCGGCGCGCAACCAGGCGTACCAGGCCGATGTGGCGAAGCACACAACGAACCCGAAGGCCAAGCTGCCCAAGCTGCCGCAGAAGGAGGTCTCGGCCTCCACCTGGGTCGAGGGCACCGCCGAGACGGCCGCGGTGCTGGTCGTGACGGTCGCGGGCTACCGCTTCTCCGGCCGGCTGGCCCGGCGGCGGGCCGATCGGGCCGCTCAAGCCGGTCAGGCAGGACCGGCGCACCAGGCCGTTCAGCCCGTTCAGCCCGGTCCCGCGACCACCTGACAGGATTCCCTCCGGAAACCGTGCAACCGAACCACCGCCCCGGGAGTGTCTTCCGGACCCGGCGTAAGGAAGCCGGGCTGATCGGAGCGAGGGGTGCTGTGGCCGAAGAGGCTGAGTCGATCGATTTCGCGGGGTTCTACACGGCGACGGCCACCCGCGTAGTGGGCTACCTGTACGTGGTGCTGGGCAGCGTCGCGGAGGCGGAGGACGCGGCGCAGGAGGCGTACACGCGCGCCTGGCTGCGCTGGAACAAGGTCCGGGGCTACGAGGACCCCGAGGCCTGGGTCCGCACCGTCGGGTTCCGCGTCGCGATGAGCTCGTGGCGCAAGACCAGGAACCGGCTGAGCGCGCACCGCACCAGCGGTGCCGACGCCTCCGGCGCGCACGTCCCGGAGATGTCGCCGGACCGGCTGGTCGTGGTGGAGGCGCTGCGCCGCATCCCGGCCGAGCAGCGGCGCGCGCTCGTGCTGTTCCACCTGCTCGGCCTGACGGTCGCCGAGATCGCCGAGGAGATCGGCGCGCCGGTCGGGACGGTCAAGGCGCGGCTGTCCCGGGGCCGCAAGGCGCTCGCGCCCTACGTGTCGGAGTTCGCCGACGACGAGGACGCCCCACCCGGCGCCGCGTCCTCCTCGCCGCCGCCCTCACTTCCTTCGGCTTCCGTTCCGTCCTCGGGGGACCCGGCCGCGCGCTTCGCGAAGGGAATGGTTTCCGGTGCCTGAGAACTTCTCCTCTCTGCTCGAAGCCCTGAACGACGAAGGCCGCGAGCTGGCCCGGCCGGTCCCGGCCGGCGTGATCGAAACCGTCGGCCGGGGTCGGCGCCGCCGGCACCGGTTCACCGCGGCCGGCTCGGCGCTCGCGGTCTGCGCGCTGGCGGCCGGCGTCGCGCTGGGCACCGGCGGTGCCGGGCACGCTCCGGCGCCGACCCGGCCGAACCCGACCCCGACCGCGACCGCGCCGTCGGCGACGGCATCGGGGTCCCACGAGGCCGGCGGCACGAAGAACCGCACCGGAACGAGCGCGCTCATGCTCGCCTCCGAGCCCCCGCAGCCGAACCTGTACCAGTGGCAGGTCACCAGCACGCAGAACCGGCCTGTTTCCTTCATCGAATTCCCGCTCTGCGGCTACGACATGACCGGGCCGAACGGATCCCCCGGGCAGCCGCCGAAGACCCTTTCGACGAGCCAGTCCCTGGCGGAATACAAGTCCGCCACCGACTCGTCGACCGGGGACGAGGTGGTCTACCGCTTCCCCTCGGCCGCGGCGGCCCAGCACGACTACGACATGCTCAAGCCGAACCCGGCCACCTGCAAGGACGTCCATGTGGACGTCACCCTGCCCAACGGCTTCGCCTGGGGGGACGGCGACGACTCGGGACGCCTGCACCGGATGATCGTGCTGTCCGGAACGGACATCGCCTATTGGTTCCACCAGTTGGGCAACCCCCCCACGCCGTACGACACCTCCGACGACAAGGCGGCGTTGCAGCGCATGGCCGCCCGGCTCGACGGCGGCACCCCGGTCCCGGACACCAATCCGCTGCCGGCGGGCGTGCTCCCGGGGTCGGCGTGGCTGGATGCGACGCAGATCCCGTTCGGCACCGCCGACAAGTCGCACGGCTGGTACCAGATGAACGGCCAGCAGTCCGCCCCCGGCGCCGCGCCCACCGCGGACCTTTGCGCCTCGGCGGACCGTGGCATCGTGAACGGGACGGACGCCACCGACGCGTCCCGCATCTACCACGGGACGCCGACGACCACGCCGGTGTATCCGGGCTCGACCTACCTCTATTCGGGGGCGAACCAGGACATCTTCACGTTCCCGTCGGCAGCCCGGGCGCAGAGCGCGTTCGACCACGCCCACCAGGCGACCGGGAAGACCAGCTGCCAGTTCAAGGACTACGCCGGTACCGACACCACCCGCACGGTCACGGTCGGGACCGACACCGCGACCGGCTTCTCGCTGCTGCTCACCGACAAGCCGGGGCCGACTTACACGCACATGTACTTCGTGGTCAAGGGCGTGCATGTGAGCACCTTGATGGTCAGCTTCAAGCAGGGCGACAGCTCGACCGGAGGTGACGCCGCGATCCTGGCGAGCATGGCGGCGAAGCTGCCATAGCGGCGGAGGTAGTGACGAGGGGTCGGCCCGGCGGGCCGACCCCTCAGCGCAAGTCAGCGCGTCAGCTCAGGCAGCCGACGTGCGCCAGGGCCTGCCGTAGCAGCGTCCCCTGGCCGCCGTGCATGTCCTGCAGCACGCTGTCCGAACTCGCCTCCTGCGGCGTCAGCCACACCAGGTCGAGCGCGTCCTGCCGGGGCTGGCAGTCCCCGTTCACCGGCACCACGTACGCCAGCGCCACCGCGTGCTGGCGCGGGTCGTGGTACGGCGTGACGCCGGCCGTGGGGAAGTACTCGGCGACCGTGAACGGCTGGAGCGAGGCCGGGACGTTCGGCAGCGCGACCGGGCCGAGGTCCTTCTCCAGGTGCCGCAGCAGGGCGTCGCGCAGCCGCTCGTGGTGCAGCACGCGTCCGGAGACCAGGCTGCGGGTGATCTCGCCGTCGGGCGAGATGCGCAGGAGCAACCCCACGCTGGTCACCTCGCCGGCCGCGTCCACGCGCACCGGCACCGCCTGGACGTAGACGATCGGCAGGTGGGCGCGGATCTGCGCCATTTCGCCCGGGGCGAACCAGCCCGGGGTCGTCTCGATCATTTCGGACATTCGTTGATCGTACTAGCGCGGAGGTCCAAAGGGCCTCCCCCTGTTCAGGATCCGGGCGCGGGCAGGGTGTGGTGCACGCCGCCGAGCGGGAGCGAGCGGACCACGGTGCTCGCTCCGCTCCAGCGGACCATTGCCGGTGGCGATCAGCCGGTCGGCGCGATGTTCGACAGGCCGCTCAGCAGGCCCGACAGCGCGTCGTCGACGCCGGACAGGACCGCCTGCACCACCGGGCCCAGCGCGCCCAGCACGTCGTTGACCAGCTGGTCGACGACGCTGGGGTCGATCGGGGCCGGGACCGTCTGCTGGTGGCGCACGTGGCTGTGCGCCGTCGTGGCCGCGCTGACGGGACCGGCGACGGCGGTGAACGTCAGGGCTGTGAGGAGTGCGACTCGGCGCACGGTTCTGATCATGTTCTAGTCGTATGCCGGTCGCGGTCCGGCGACACGCGGGCTGGTCCGTTAGAGCCGGAAGCTGCTCCGTTAGAGACAAGCCACCGCGTCAGCGCTCGTGTCAGGTCCGTGTCAGGAGCGCGTCAGGCCTGCTGGCGATGGTTGAGCCATGGAAAGCACAGAAAACACAGCCATAGCGGTCCAGGGACTGCGCAAGACGTACGGCGACAAGGTCGTGCTCGACGGCATCGGCTTCGAGGTCGCCCGGGGATCGGTCTTCTCCATGCTCGGCCCGAACGGCGCCGGCAAGACGACCACGGTGAACGTCCTGACGACGCTGCTCAAGGCGGACGCCGGGACGGTGCGGGTGGCCGGCCACGACGTGGCCGCCCAGACCGCGAAGGTGCGCTCCGCCATCGGCGTCACCGGGCAGTTCGCCGCGGTCGACGAGCTGCTGACCGGACGCGAGAACCTGCGGATGATGGCGGACCTCAAGCGCATCCGTCCGGCCGCGCCGCTGGTCTCGCGGCTGCTGGAGCGCTTCGAGCTGGACGGGGCCGCGGACAAGCAGGCCTCCACCTACTCCGGCGGCATGCGGCGCAAGCTCGACCTGGCCATGACCCTGGTCGGGAGCCCGCAGATAATCTTCCTCGACGAGCCGACCACCGGGCTGGACCCGCGCAGCCGGCGCACCATGTGGGACATCGTCCGCGAGCTGGTGGCCGAGGGCACGACCATCTTCCTGACCACGCAGTACCTGGAGGAGGCCGACCAGCTCGCCGACCGGATCGCGGTGCTGGACGGCGGACGGATCGTGGCCCAGGGCACCGCCGAGGAGCTCAAGCGCCAGATCCCCGGCACCCACGTGCGGCTCAAGTTCGCGACCCTCGCCGAGCTCGACAGCGCGGCGCGGGCCCTGGACTCCGGGACACGGGACGAAGCCGAGCTCACCCTGCGGGTGCCCAGCGACGGCACCTCGCGCTCGCTGCGGGCCCTGCTGGACCGGCTCGACGAGCACTCGCTGAACTCCGAGGAGTTCTCGGTGCACACGCCGGACCTCGACGACGTCTTCCTGGCCCTGACCGGCCACGCGACCACCGACGCGACCACCGACGGCACGACCGATGCCTCGACCGACACCAAGACCGGCGCCGCCACCGCGACCACCGCCGCAACCAACGCCGCCCCCAACGCCAGCACCGTCAACGCCACCACCGAGGAGAACTGATCATGAGCACCGCGTCCACCGCCCTCGGCGACTCCGCGATCATGCTGCGCCGCAACTTCCGGCACACCGTCCGTAACCCCGTCACCGTCTTCAACGCCATCCTGTTCCCCATCGTCATGATGCTGATGTTCGTGTACGTCTTCGGCGGCGCGTTCAAGGTTCCCGGCAGCTACGTCGACTACGCGGTCCCCGGCCTGATCGTCATGGCCATCACCTACGGCCTCGGCCCGACCGCGGCCTCGGTGAACGACGACATGACCAAGGGCATCATCAACCGGTTCAAGACCATGGACGTCTCCCGCGGCGCGGTGCTCACCGGCCACGTGGTCGCCACCACGGTCCGGGCCGTGATCGCCGTCGGAGCCATCATCGGCGTCGGCTTCGCGATGGGCTTCCGCTCCCACGGCAGCGCGCTGGACTGGGCCGCCGCGCTCGGCCTGGTGCTGCTGCTGGCCTTCGCGACCAGCTGGCTGACCGTCGCCATGGGACTGTCCGCGAAGTCGGTGGAGTCCGCCGGACTGGCCACCGTGCCGCTGATTATGCTGCCCTTCCTGAGTAGCGCGTTCGTGCCGGCCGCCACCATGAAGACCGGAGTGAAGCAGTTCGCCGAGTACCAGCCCTTCACCCCGATCATCGAGGTGCTGCGCGGGCTGCTCTCCGGCGGCCACGTCTCGACCAGCCACACCGTCCAGGCCCTGGCCTGGTGCGTCGGGTTCGCGCTCCTCGGCTACGTCTGGGCGGTGTCGACCTTCAAGAAGCGAGCGTGACCTGAGTGAGCTCGGAGAGCTCGGTCCGCGTCCCCTCCAGAACCGCCTCGGCGAACCTCGTGTCGCCGAGGCGGTTCCGCGTCTCCCGCTCGATGTGCGCGACGTCCGGGTGCTCGTCGTCCGGCAGCCCGCGCAGGGCTGCGGCCGCGCCGATCAGCCGGGCCGCCTGCTCCGGCTGCTCCTGCCGGAGCGCCAGGTCCGCCAGCGCGACCACCACCGAGGCGATCAGCAACGGGAGCCCGACCTCGGCCGCCGCCTCGAACGCCGCCGCACAGTGGCCGCGGGCCTCGTCCAGGTCCGTCGTGACGCGGGAGAGCAGGTCGTGCCGCAGCGCGCGGTAGTTCCCGCGCTCGGCCTCCTCGCCCAACAGGGACGTCGCCAGGGCGATCTGCTCCCGGGCCTGCTCCGCGTCGCCGGCCCAGCGGGCCAGATCCACCTTCGCCAGCGCCAGCTCGGCCAGCGCGTTCGGCCAGGTGACGCGCTGCGCCCGGCGCTCGGCCTCGACGATCGACGCCGCCGCGCCGTCCCGGTCCCCGGCCATCCAGTACAGCAGCGCCTGTCGGGCCCGCATCCGGATGACCTCCTCCGGGGCGCCGGCCTCGGCGACGGCCACGACCGCCTGCTCATAGAGCTCGCAGGCTCGCACGTACTCGCCGCGTACGGCGATCCGGTCGGCCAGCTCGGTCAGCGCGAACGAGATCCCGAACCGCTCGCCGATCGCCTGGAACTCCGCGAGCGCCGTCTCCAGATACGCGTCGGCGTCCATCCCGCTCTGGCCGAACATGACGCGGATCTTGCCCATCTGGAGCCGGGCCAGCGCGCGCACCCACGGATCGGCGTCGTCCAGCTGCGGTTCGAACGCTGACAAAGCCTCCTGCGGCGCCTGCAACATGCGCTCCAGCGGCTCGACCAGCGCCATCCCGGGATGCCGACGCGCGCCGGGCTCGATCCGCTCGACCCGCTCGACCTGCCCGGCCTGCTGACTGGCCTGGTACGCCTTGTGGATCCAGTCCTCGGCGGCGTGCTCGTCGCCGCGGCCGGAGGTCGCGAACATCACGATCACCGAATAGACGACGGCCCGGACCTCGGCGGTGGTCTCGCCGGGCACCTTGGCCGCGGCGGTCAGCAGCTCCAGGCCCTCGGTCCGGTGCCCGGCCAGCCACCAGAACCAGCCCGAGGCGGCCCCGAGCCGCATCGCGGCCTGCGCTTGCCCGGCCGCGAGCGCGCCGCGCATCGCCGCGGCGATGTTGTGGTGCTCGGCGTTCAGCGTGGCCAGCCATTCCAGCTGGTCGCGCAGCCGCAGGTGCGGTTCGGCGGTCTCGGTCAGGGAGGTGAAGTAGGCCAGGTGGGCCTCGCGCGCCGCGTCCTGCTCGCCGGCCTCGGCGAGGCGCTGCGCGGCGTACTCGCGGATCGTGCCGCTCATCCGGTAGCGCGGGGCGTCGCTGTCTCCGGTGCCGTCGCCGACGCTGTCAACGCGGCCGTCGACGTGGCCGTCCACGCCGTCGGCGATCAGCAGCGACTTCTCGGTCAGCGAGGTCAGCAGCTCAAGGATCAGATACGGCTCGATCTCAGCGCCCGCGCAGACCTGCTCGGCGGCCTCCAGACCGGCGCCGCCGACGAACACCGAGAGCCTTCGCAGCACCATGCGTTCGTCGTCCGAAAGCAGTTCCCAGCTCCAGTCGACCACCGCGCGCAGCGTCCGGTGCCGGGGCAGCGCGATCCGGCTGCCGCCGGTGAGCAGGCGGAAGCGGTCGTCCAGGCGGTTCGCGAGCTGGTCCACGGACATCGTCCGCAGCCGTGCCGCCGCCAGCTCGATGGCCAGCGGCATCCCGTCCAGGGCCCGGCAGACCCGGGCCATCGTCGCCAGCTGCTGCGCGTCGACGGTCAGGTCCCGGCGCACCGCCTGGGCCCGGTCCCGCAGCAGCTGCACGGCCGGGGAGGACTCGATCTCGGTCGGTGTCGCGCCTTCGTCGGGCAGCGGCAGTGGCGGCACCGGCCACAGCGCCTCGCCGGTGATGCCCAGGGGCTCGCGGCTGGTCGCCAGGATCCGGAGGGCCCGGCACTCGCCGAGCACGCGGTGCGCGAACAGTGCCGCGGACTCGATCACGTGCTCGCAGTTGTCCAGGACGATCAGGGCCCGGCGATCGCGCATCGCGGCGACGAAGCGGTCCGTGGGTCCGGCGTTCGGGTTCTCGCCGAGCAGGGTGTCGCGCAGGCCCAGGCTGATCAGCGCGGCCTGCGCCACGTCGCCTTCCGGGTCGATCGCCGCGAGCTCGACCAGCCAGGCGCCGTCGGTCAGGTCGCCGTCGCACAGCCGGCCGTCGGATTGCTTGCCGTCGGACAGTTCTCCGTGGGCCAGTGCGCCGTCGCCGAGCAGCGTGCGGGCGGTCTCCACCGCCAGCCGGGTCTTTCCGGCGCCGCCGGGGCCGATGATCGTGGTCAGGCGCTGGGCGTCGACCAGTTCGCGCACCGACGCGACATCGGCCTGGCGTCCGACGAAGCTGGTCAGCTCCGTGCGCAGGTTGGTCTTGCGGGTCCGCTCGCGGCGGCCGCCGAGTTCGCCGCGCAGGAGCGAGACGTGCAGCGCCGACAGCTCCGCGGACGGATCCGCGCCGAGTTCGTCGGCCAGGGTCTCCCTGGTGCGCTGGTAGAGCTGGAGCGCTTCGTTGTCGCGGCCGGCTGCGTTGAGCGCGCGCATCAGGGCCGCGACCAGACGTTCGCGCGTGGGGTGTGCGGCGACCAGGTCGGTCAGTTCGGTGACCAACTCGGCGCCGCTGCCGAGGGCGAGTTCGGCGTCGAAGCGCTCCTCGGCGGCGGTCAGGCGCAGGCCTTCCAGCCGGACCACGACCGCGTCGAACGCGCCGCTCTCCTGGAGGCCGACGTCCTGCATGGCCTCGCCCCGCCACAGTGCGAAGGCCTCGCGCAGCAGGCGGGCCCGCTCCGAGACGTCCTGAGCGGCGGCCTGGCTCGCGCTGACGAGGCGTTCGAAGCGCACCGCGTCCACGGCGTCCGGATCGACGGTCAGCCGGTAGCCGTCGGTGAGCCCTTCGATCGCGGCGTCCGGCAGGGCCTTGCGGAGCCGGGACATCAACCGCTGCAAGGCGTTGGCGGCGTCGGCCGGCGGGTTCTCGCCCCAGACCCAGTCGACCAGCGAGCCCTTGGGGACCGCCTGGTTCGGCCGCAGCGCGAGCGCGATCAGCACCGCGCGCAGGCGCGCGCCGGGCACGTCGGCCAAGGTTCCGCCCTGGTGGCGGACCTCCAGAGGTCCCAGCATCGCGATCTGCACGCGCCGATCCTGCCATGTGCGGCCGGTGGGGGCATCCAGCACTTGGCAGGCAGCGGTTCAGTTCGTGCGGGCTTTCGCGGCCGGCGCCCGGGTCGGCAGCGGCGGGGCGCTCAGCGCGGCGCGCGCCAGGTCGCGGAGCCACGTGTGCGCGCGATCGGTGTCATAGCGCTGATGCCAGGACAGGAACACCGGCGCCGGCGGCAGCTCGAGCGGCAGCGGCAGCGCGACCAGCCCGAGCGCGGCGAGCGCGTGGCGGGTGGTGGATTCCGGGACGGTGACCACGAGCTCCGAGCCGCGCACGAATTCCAGCGCCGCCGCCTCGCTGGGCACGGTCGCCACCACCCGCCGGGCCAGCCCGAGCCCGGCGAGGGCCTCGTCGATGACTCCGGCCAGGTTCCCTCTGCGGGAGACGGCGACATGGTCGGCGGCGGCATACCGCTCGGCGGTCATCGCCTGGCCGCGGCTCAGCGGATGGTCCGCGCGCACGACGACCACCTGCGGCGTCTCGGCCACCCGCTCCGCGCGCACGTCCGCGGCGTCCGGCGGGTTCGCGTTCGCTTCCAGGTCCACCTCGCCGCGGCGCAACCCCGGGGTGTCGACGGCGGACTCGGCGACGAACCGCAGCCGCACCCCCGGCGCCTGCTCCCGCACCGCCGCCAGCAGCGCCGGACCGGCGAGCGCGACCAGCGAGTCGTGCCAGCGGAGCGTGAAGGTGCGCTCCAGGGTCGCCAGGTCCAGCTCGCGGCTCGGCGCCAGTACGCCCTGGACCTGCTGCAACAGCGCGTGCACCTGCTCCCGGACGGCGAGCGCGTAGGGCGTCGGGGTCATCGTGCGGCCGGTGCGGACCAGGATCTGGTCGCCGGTGGTGCGCCGGATCCGGCCCAGGCTGCGGCTCATCGCGGGCGCGGTGACGTGCAGACGGTCGGCGGCGCCGGCCACGCTGCCCTCTTCGAGCAGGGCGTCGAGGGCGGCGAGCAGGTTCAGATCCAGTTGCACGGGAATCACTCTAGACCTGCCTGACATGCACTTGAAGTTAATGATGAGTGTTCTTACCGTCGTAGGCATGACGGAGATGACGGAAACCAAGAACGAAGTCGTGCTCGCTCAGACCGCGCTCGCCGTCCGCGATGCGGGAGCTGTGCTCCGCGAGCGGTTCGGCGCCGCGGCGAGCTATCAGAGCCGTGAGGAACTGATGCGGTTGCTCGCCGCCAACGACGATGCGGCGCTGGCGATCCTGCGGCCGCGGCTGTCGCTGCTGCGGCCGGAGGCGCGCTGGGTCGAGGAAGAACTCGCCGGCGGCGCCCTGCCGGACGGCGAGTGGTGGGTCGTCGATCCGGCCGAGGGCAACGTCAACCACCTGCACGGGCTGCCGGAGTGGGCCGTGACCGCGACCCTCGTGCGGGACAACGAGCCCGTGCTCACCGCCGTGCACCTGCCGCTGACCGGTCAGACGTACACCGCGCTGGCCGGCGGCGGCGCGTACCTCGACGGCTCGCCGCTGCGCGTGTCCGGCTTCGCCGACCTCGGCCTGAGCCTGGTCGCCACCAGTCAGGCCCGGCCGGACGAGGACGAGGCGGTCGTGCGGCGGGTCGGTGACTCGATCGGCGCGATGCTGCGCGCCGCGCTCGTGGTGCGCACCTCGGTCCCGGCGACGCTGCACCTGCTCGACGTGGTCGCCGGCCGCATCGACGCGTTCTGGCAGTTCGCCGGCGCCCGCGCTGACCTGCTGCCCGGCGCGCTGCTCGTCACCGAGGCCGGCGGCCGCGTCTCCGACGCCGAGGGCCGGCCGTGGACGCCGGAGAGTGCCGGCTTCCTGGCCGCCGCGCCGGGAGTCCACGCCGCTGCCGTTGCCACGCTCTCCCGCTGACCGCTCATCACATATACAAGCAAGGGAAAAGACTCATGACCGCGATCGCAGTATTCGGCAACGGCCGCGTCGGCAGCGCCTTGGCCGCGGGGCTCATCGGAGCCGGGCATCAGGTGGCCGTCGCGGACCGCACGCCGGGTTCGGCAGCCGACGCCGCGCGCACCGCGCAGGTCGTCATCAACGCCACGCCGGGGGACAGCACGCTGGAGCGCCTGTCGGCGCTGCGCGAATCGCTCGGCGGCAAGATCCTCGTCGATGTCTCGAATGCCACGCTGGACGGTCCGGACGGGCTCCCCGCCGAGCTGCTGTACCCGGAGTCAAGCCTCGCCGAGCATCTGCAGGCGGCGCTTCCGGACACGCGGGTCGTCAAGACGCTCAACACGATGCTCTACTCGGTGATGGCCGCTCCCGGCGCGCTGGCCCAGCCGCCGACCGCCTTCCTGTCCGGCGCGGATCCGCAGGCCAAGCAGGTCGTGCGCGGGCTGCTCGCGGACCTCGGGTGGCATCAGGACTGGATCATCGACCTCGGCGGGATCGAGACCGCGCGGGCCGCGGAGGCCGTGATGCTGTTGGTGCCGCACGTGATCCGCTCGGACGGGTTCGCGCCGTTCGCCGTCTCGATCGCCCGATAAGGCGCCGCTGCCCGACTACCCGACCTGCCCGACTACCCGACCGGTATCCCGACCCGCGCCTCCTCCAGAGCCTGTCGGAGCACCGCGAGCGTCGCGCCGACCGCGGCGACCTGCTCGGCGCCGATGGCGGCGGTGATCAGCTCCTCCAGGTGGCCGTGGAAGGTCTGCTCGGCCTCGGCGACCAGCGCGGCGCCGCGCTCGGTGAGGCTGATTAGCGACGAGCGCCGGTCGGCCGGGTTCGGCAGCCGCACGACCCAGCCCTGCGCCTCGTGCCGGTCGACGCCTTTGCTGGCCGCGCCGATGCCGATCGCGAAGGCGGTGGCGAGGTCGGCGACCCGGGATCCGGGGTGGTCCCGGAGGTAACGCAGCATCTCGTACTGCGAGGCGACGATCCCGTGCTCCGCGCGCAGCCGGTCGCTGACCGCGTTGTAGATCCGGGTCTCGCTGCGCACCAGGTCGTCGAAGAAGGCCCCGAGTCCGCCGGTTGCCGAAGTAGTTGCCACGGCATATAGTTTCTCATACATGCCTGGGAATGTACTTCCTGGGCAAGTACATGGTGACCACGGCTTGGGAGACACGGATGACCAGGGCACAACGACGTGAGTTGGACGCGATGCTGCGGAAGGAGGCGCAGGGCTTCGTGCCGCTGCCGATCGAGCAGATGCGGCAGGGATTCGCCGCGATGATGGCGCAGTTCCCGGTCTCGGCGGATGTGCGGCGCACCCCGACCGAGCTGGCCGGGCGGCCGGCGCTCTTGGTGGAGCCGGTGGGCTCGGCGCATGAGGCGCGGCCGGGGACCATCCTGTACTTCCACGGCGGCTCGTTCGCGCTCGGATCGCCGGACACCGCCCTGGTCAACACGGCCAACCTGGTCCGGCGCACCGGTGTGCGGGCGATCTCGCTCGACTACCGGCTGGCGCCGGAACACCCGTTCCCGGCCGCGATCGAGGACTGCCTCGCCGCCTACCGCGCTCTGCTCGACGCCGGCACCGACCCGGCCTCGATCGTCTTCGCCGGCGACTCGGCCGGCGGCGGTCTGAGCGTGACGACCAGCCTCGCCGCCCGGGACGCCGGACTGCCAATGCCTGCGGCGATCATCGCGTTCTCCCCGGGCGTCGACACCACGCGCACCGGACGGTCCATGACCACGAAGCAGGGCATCGACCCCTACTTCACCCCTGAGGGCATGGCCTACACCGCCGAGATGTACCTCGCGGGCCAGGACCCGGCGCAGCCGCTGCTCTCGCCCGCCGTGTACGCCGACCTCACCGGCCTGCCGCCGATGCTGCTCCAGGTCGGCACGAACGAGCTGCTGCTCGACGACGCGGTGCGGCTCGCGGCGCGCGCGACGGAGGCCGAGGTCGACGTGGTGCTCGACATCACGGCCGGGGTGCCGCACGTGTTCCAGGCCTTCGACGGCACGCTCGCGCTCGACGAGGCGGGTCAGGCCCTTGACCGCGCGGCGCTGTTCCTGACGCAGCACCTCGGGGCGCCGGTCGGGTAGCGACCCGTTCGGCGTACCGGTTGGTGTGCTGTGCACGCGGAAGTGGAAGCGCTCACGTGACTGGTTCACGACAGCGCGTCCGCGTCGGAGTTACGGAGGCACACCATGCCGGACTCCGTGCGAACACGCCGTTTTCGGTTGCTCGTCGGCGTGGGTGTGGGCGCCGCGCTTATTTTGTATGGCGGCGGCGGCGTGGCGATTGCGGGGGCTGCTGATCCCGGCTCTCGGCCGCCGACCATGGTGTGGATCCATGGCGGAGCCTTCGCCCAGGACGAGTTTCTCAAGGTCCTGCCACACCCCTCCCCGCAACTCGCCCTCACCGCGGTCGGCACGGACGGCATGTTCGCCTGTAATGCCGTGGCGGTCGATGAAGCGCTGGCGCGTCATACCCGTGTGTATGGTTACCAATTCAGCGACGAGAACGCGCCTCAGCGTTACCTTCCCGCGGCGGGATTTCCGTACGGGGCCTCACACACTTCCGAACTGTCCTACTTGTTCGATGTAAAGGCGCCATTCCCCGGGATTCTGTCCGGCGCACAGGTTCTCCTTGCTGATCAGATGCAGCAATATTGGACGGGCTTTGTCAAAGGCGTCCACGCGCGATCGGCGGCCGGATCCCGGTGGCCTCGCATGTCAGCGGCCGGAGCGCGGCCCATGATCGACTTCGCCGCGCCCGCCCCGGTGCCGCGGACCGACTTCGCCGCCGAGCATCACTGCGCATTTTGGAACGGCTCCGGGGCTTGACGGGACGGCGATGACGGTCTACCGGCACGGGCCCGTGTGCAATTGGACCCCAATGCGAGCCACAGATAACGGGAGAGCTGGCGCCGAAGCCGAGAATGTATTTAAGTACTCCTCAGATTTCCTGGCTACGGTCCCTCGCATCGCCGTCGCCGGTTCAGCGACGCGCCTCTCTCACAACGGATCGGTATGACGGGAATTCGTGAGTCCAGCAGCGGTGAGCCCAGCGCCGCGACGGTGGTCAGCGTTGCCGAACCGAGCTCGGCACCTGCGGGAACGCGGGGTGGCGCGCGGGGTGACGCGCGGGTCGCGGCGTTACGCGGCTGGGCCGGCCGGATCTGGAAGCGGCGGCCGCGGGCGCTGACCGTGGTGGCCGTGCTGGGGGTGATGCTGTTCGCCCTGTGGGGCATCGGCGGGCCCCTGATCGGCGACTCGACGCTGGCCCCGACCGACGAGCTGGTCGGCCAGGGCCCGTGGCTGAGCGCCGGGTACATCGGGACCACGGCGCAGAACACCTACCTGGACGACATCTATACCTCGCAGCTGCCCAGCGAGATCCTGTTCTCGCAGCAGCTGCACCACGGCGAGATGGCCCAGTGGAACCCCTACGGCGCCGCCGGGAGCGCGCTGGGCGCGATCCCGGACTACGCGTTCTACTCGCCGCTGAGCGTGCCATTCTACGTGCTGCCGGACTGGCTCGCGCCGGCCTATGAGCGGTTGCTGGAGATCGTGTGCTCGGTCGGCGGGGGCTTCCTGTTCCTGCGGCGCGTCTCGCTCTCGCGGCCGGCCGCGCTGGTCGGCGGCCTCACCTTCGCCGGCACCGGGTTCATGGTGGCGTGGCTGGGGTTCCCGCAGACCCGCGTGGCGGCCTTCATCCCCGCGTTGTTCTGGGTGATTGAGCGCTTCATTCAGGAGCGGCGGCCCAGGGACGCGGCGTTGGCGGCACTGCCGGTGGCGGCGCTGTTACTGGGCGGGTTCCCTTCGGTCGCCGGGTACACGTTGCTGACCGGGGTCGCTTACGCGCTTGTCCGGCTGGTCGGCGAGCATCGTGACAACTTGCGGCGTTTGGTGCGGCCGGTGCTGTATCTGGGCGGCTCGCTGGCCGCCGGCTTCGGGCTGGCGTTCTTCCAGCTGCTGCCGTTCCTCAGGTTCTTCGGGACATGGCTGATCCAGGGCCGGAACCAGACGCCGACCCAGACGTTGCCGGTGTCGAGCCTGCTGACGTCGGTCGCGCCGTTCTCGTTCGGGACGGTCGACGCCAGGGACCCCATCCAGTTCCTGCTGACGAACACCAACTTCGTCGAGGCCGTCTCCTACCTCGGCGCGGCGGCCGTCGTCCTGCTCCTGGCGGCGGTGGCGATGCCGCGGCGGGGGCGGGCGCTGATGCCGGCCGGCGGCTGGGTGTTCTTCATCGTCGCCGCGCTGATGTGGATCGAGCTGATCTACGTCGGCGGTCCGCCGCTGGGACTGGTCCAGAAGCTGCCGGTGCTGCGGTCGCTGTTCGAGCAGAACTTCATCGGGCGGGCCCGGAGCATTCTGGGCTTCCTGCTCGCGGTGCTGGTGGCGGTCGGTTTCGAGCTGTTGCTGCGGGTGCGCGCGGCGCGGGCCGAGCGGGCCGAGGGCGCTTCGGCGGACGCGGGGACGGCGTGGGCCGTCCGCCGGGCCCGGGCCGCGGCGGCCACCAGGCGGTGGGGTTGGGCGGCGGTGGTCGTGGTCGGCGCCGTGGCCGGTGCGGCCGTCCTGGTGTACCGGGGCCGGAACGCGGTGCGTATCGACACGGTGCTCTCCGAACAGGACCTCTCGAAGGCCCTGGACGAGTACTGGAGCCAGCTGCTCGGCGCCGGGGTCATGATCGCGATCGCCATCGGCTGCGTCGTCGCGTTGGGGATCGCGGGGCGGCATGCCTTCGGCGTCCGGAAGCAGGCGGCGGTCCTGCGGTTCGGTGCCGCCACGACGCTGGTCGTGCTGATCGCCGTTCAGGGCGCGCAGTTCATGGAGAACTATTACCCGAGGGCCGGCAAGGACACGTTCTATCCGGTCACCGACACCCACACATTCCTCGCGGACAACCTCGGCAGCCAGCGTTTCGCGTCGAGTTATGACGCGATCATGTTCGGGACGAGTACTGCCTATGATCTTCGGTCGGTGAACGGGCACACCTTCCTGAACGCCAATTTCGCCGCGCTTTTGCAGGGGATGCCCGACGATGTCGTGAGCTATCCGACGTACGTCAACTTCAACCCCAACGACCTGAAGCAGGCCACGAGCCCGGTGCTGGACCGGCTGGGCACCAAGTACTGGGTCGCGGCGCCGTACGACGACGTCTTCGGCACGCTCAACCGGGTGCCGCGGCAGGGGCAGACGCAGCTGGTCCCGGAGCAGTCGGTGACCGTGCCGATCACTGGGCCGGTGCGGGGGATCGGGTTCACGCCGGAGGGGAAGGTGCCCTGGGACATCGCGGGCTTCACCAAGGGCACGAGTATCGATGTCGTGATCCACGACGCGAGCGGGAAGCAGATCGCGCAGTCCAGCCGGCTGACCGGGGCCACCGCCGGGAGTCAGCTGCAGGTCGCGGTCGACGCCGACACGGTGCCCGCCGGCACCCCGCTCACCGCGACGATCACGCTGCACGCCGAGGCGCCGCTGACCGTGGACGCCGACGGCGCGCTGCCGGCGGTCGACACCATCACCGACGCCGACGACGGGCTGCGGTTGGCCTATGTCGGGTCGACGGTCATATACGAGCGCATGAACGCCCTGCCGCGCATCCGGTGGGCTTCGCAGAGCACTGTGATGGCGTCCGCGGACCAGCGGGTCGCGATGCTCAATTCCGGGGCGGTGCCGGGGAACACGGTGGTGCTGTCGGATCCGGGGCCCGCCGGGTCGGGGCAGCCCGCGGCGGTGCAGGTGGTGAACGACGGGATGGACTCCATCACGGCGGACGTCACCGCGCAGGGGTCGGGCTATCTGGTGGTCGCCGACGCCGACCAGGTCGGGTGGGCGGCCACGGTCGACGGGCGTCCGGCCGGGCTGGTGAAGGCCGACCAGGGGATGGTCGCCGTCGACGTGCCGGCCGGGACGCACAAGGTGACGGTGCGGTACAGCATGCCGCAGCAGGGGCTGGCCACGTGGGCTTCGGCTCTGGTGGGGGCTTCGCTGCTGGCGGTGCCCACGGGGGAGTGGTGGTGGGAGCGGCGTCGCCGGCCCGGGGTGGCTTTGGCTACGGCGGTGGCCGGCGGGGGCGAGCCGGACCCCGGGGATGGCGCGACCGGAGACGGCGAGGCGGGGGATGACGCGGCCGGAGATGGTGCGACCCGGGACCCAGATTCCTGAGCACTTCTTCGGCTCGAATCAGATTTCGTTTATAAGGAAGGGTAAAAACCGTGATACTCGCAGACTTGAAGTCGCTGAACTCGCCGAACGCGTTGATTGATCTGGACCGTCACGAGGAGCCCGCCGCCGCCCCGGCCGGCGCGGAATCCGAGCGCGGTGTCGCGCCTCACGTCAGTGTGGTTCTGCCGTGTTTCAACGAGGAGGCGCATGTTCTGCTGGAGATTCAGCGGATCTGCGCGGCGTTGGATGGCACGGGGTACCCCTATGAGGTGCTTGCGATCGATGACGCCTCCACGGATGGGACGTTGGAGGTGTTGCGGAAGGCTGAGATCGAGTATCCGTCGGTGAAGGTGGTGGCGTTCAACCGGAACGGTGGGGCCGGGACGGTGCGGCGGATCGGGTCGAAGATGGCCCGGGGTGAGATCGTGGTGTGGACGGATGCGGATATGTCGTATCCGAATGAGCGGATCCCCGAGTTGGTGGAGATGCTCGATTTCGATGCGGACATCGATCAGGTGGTGGGGGCCCGCAAGGCCGAGATGGGGTCGCATCGGTTGTTGCGGATCCCGGCGAAGTGGGTGATCCGGAAGATCGCTGAGAAGTTGACGAATCAGAAGATTCCGGATTTGAACTCGGGGTTGCGGGCGATGCGGCGTGAGGTGGCGTTGCCGTATCTGCGGTTGTTGCCGCCTGGGTTTTCGTGTGTGACGACGATCACTTTGGCGTTCATGTCGAATCAGCATCCTGTGGTGTATGTGCCGATTGATTATGCGAAGCGGGCGGGGAAGTCGAAGTTCCGGTTTGTGACGGATGCGTACCGGTACATCCTTCAGGTGTTGCGGATGGTGATGTATTTCAATCCGTTGAAGGTGTTGATGCCGCCGGCGTTGTGGTTGGTGGGGATCGGTGTGGTGAAGGCGGTGTTCGACCTGGTGGTGCATCCGTTCCGGTTCGCGCAGAACACGGCGTTGTTGTTGCTGTCGGGGTTGATCATCGCTTCGATGGCGTTGCTCGCAGACCTCATCGTGCGGTCCCGGCCGGAGTGAGGATGTAGGTGCGGCTGGCGCCTGGCAGGCCGCGTGGTTCGGTGCGCAGTGACTCGGACCGGTGCCCGGTCGTGCCCACGAAAACCGGCGGCCGCCAGCGCAACCTGCGACGCTCAACCGAACTGCGTCCCCCTGCGAGGCCATCCAACCATGCGCGAAGCCGTAAAAAGCCTGTGAAACCACCAACAAAACCGCCGTCGCCCAGCAGCCCAGCCCGGTTCCCCTAACCAGCCGACCTCACATCTCGTCGTCGCGCGCGTCCGCCACAAGCACCACCGCGATCGCCTCCGCATGCTACGGCTCCTCCGGATCCGCGACGACCTTCGCCATGATCGCGGCCTCGTAGTTCTCCGGATCCAGCTCCAGGATCTGCGCCAGCACCTCCGCGGCCTCCGGCAGCGCCCCGTACTTCACCAGCGTGAATGCTGCCAGCCGCAGCTTCTGGACCGTCACCGGCTCGGCCGCGTGTCATCAGGGTTATGCCATCAGTGCCTTGACTCCCGAAGCTCGTCCTCCAGCAAGCCCATCAACGCCCGCGCCGCCGGGCTGGTCGCCTCCGGCGTCGGAAGCAGCGCCGCGGTCTCGTACATCACCCCGCCGTTCTCCTTCAGCGGCAACGCGATCAGGCTGGCCCGCTTGCGCCGGAAGTGCCGCGGCACGACCGCCACCCCCAGCCCCTCGTCCACCAGATCCAGCAGGCTGTGCACGTCGTTCACCTCCAGCGTCACGGTCCGGCGCACGCCCAGCGCGGCGAACGCGGCGTCCGTCACGCGGCGCGGTCCCCAGTCCGGGTGGAAGTCGACGAACACCTCGCCGGCGAGGTCGTGCGGGGTCACCACGGCGCCGGCCGCGGCCAGGGCGTGGTCCGGATGACAGAGCACGTACATGGGCTCGCTCGTCAGCGACACCGACCGCAGCCGCTCCGGATCCTCCTCCGTCCGATACGCGAAGGCCATGTCCAGGCGCCCCGACGCGACCTGCTCGGCCAGCGCCGCCGATCCCCACTGCCGCAACCGGATCTCCACCTGCGGATGCAGCCGCCGGAAAGCGGCGAGCAGCCCGGCCACGTGCACTCCGGCGACGCACTGCTCGGCGCCCAGCGTCAGCGTCCCGCGCAGCACGCCCTGCACCGCGGCCACCGCCTCCCGCGCCGCGCGCTCCTGCGCCAGGATCCGCTCGGCCTCCACCAGCAGCGCGCGGCCGGCCTCGGTGAGCGTCACGGTGCGCGTCGTGCGCACGAACAGCGGCGCCTGCAACTCTCGCTCCAGCGCGCGGATCGAGGCCGACAGCCCCGACTGGGAAACCATCAGCCGCGCCGCCGCGCGGGTGAAGTGCTGCTCCTCGGCGACCGACACGAAGTGCTGAAGCTGGCGTATCTCCATGGTGCGGGAGCCTAGCGATTGAGAAGAGAAACCGCTGAATCCCAGCAGATTCTCCTGTTGGACTTCTGCTCGCCGCTCGCGGAAAAGTAGCCGCGGGCCCCGCGGAACCGGAGCCCGAACCACCCACCGCATTGGGAGTCGCGATGTACACCGCCCACCCCGACCGCTACGCCTCCATGCCCTACCGGCGCTCCGGAAACAGCGGCCTGTGCCTGCCGGCCGTCTCGCTCGGCCTCTGGCAGAACTTCGGCCCCAGCCGCCCCGCGGAGGTCCAGCGCGCCATCCTGCGCCGCGCCTTCGACCTCGGCGTCACGCACTTCGACCTCGCCGACAACTACGGCCCGCCCGGCGGCGCCGCTGAATCAGCCCTCGGAGAAGCGCTGCGGACGGACTTCGCGCACCACCGGGACGAGCTGGTGATCTCGACCAAGGCCGGCTACCGGATGTGGGACGGCCCGTACGGCGAGTGGGGCTCGCGCAAGCACCTGATCTCCTCGCTCGACCAGGGCCTGGGACGGATGGGGATCGACTACGTCGACATCTTCTACTCGCACCGGTTCGACCCCGACACGCCTCTCGAAGAGACGATGCGAGCCCTGCACACGGCCGTTCAGCAGGGTAAGGCGCTGTATGTCGGGGTCTCCAACTACTCCGCCGAGCAGACGCGGGAAGCCGCACGGATCCTCGCCGAGCTGGGCACGCCGCTCCTGATCCACCAGCCGAAGTACTCGATGCTCGACCGCGGCCCGGAGGAGCGCGGCCTGCTCGACGCCCTCGGCGAACTCGGCGTCGGCTCCATCGCCTTCTCCCCGTTGGAGCAGGGCTTGCTGACGGCCCGCTACCTCGACGGCGTCCCGGACGGATCCCGGGCTGCGCGCGACGGATCCTCGCTGAACAGCGACCGGCTCACCGACGAACTGCTGACGCAGCTGCGCGATCTGAACGACATCGCGAAGTCGCGCGGGCAGAGCCTGGCCCAGCTGGCGCTGGCGTGGGTGCTGCGCGGAGGCCGGGTCACCTCCGCGCTCATCGGCGCGAGCAGTCCCGAGCAGTTGGAGGACAACGTCGCCGCGGTGCGGAACCTCGACTTCGACGCCGATGAGCTGGCGCGGATCGATGCGGTGATCAAGCGGTAGCCGTGTCCACCGCCACCGCCACCGCCACCGCCACGGCCACGTCGTCGTAGTCGCCGGCCAGCAGCGCGTCGATCGCGACCGGCCGCTTCAGGGTCGAGGACACGTAGACCGCGCGCACGATGGCCAGCGCCATCAGGCCGTCCTGGAACGTGACCGTCGGCGGGCGGCCGGTCTCGATGGCGTCGACCACGTCCTCGTACTGGCGCAGATGGCTGACGATGAAGGCGTCGGCGGGCTTGGGGTTGCCGCGCAGTTCCGCTTCCGGGACCGCGCGGGAGGCCTGGTTGTCGGGTTCGGCGCCGCCGTAGGGTCCGCCGGTCTCTCCGGTGCCGTGCTGCGCGACGTGGAAGTACTCCAACTGGTCGTCGTGCAGGACGGCGGATCCGGTGCTGCCGTGGATCTGCAGGCGGACCGACAGGCCGGGGTAGGCGGCGGTGGTGGCGTGCAGGACGGCCAAGGCTCCGGACGCGAAGCGGACCGTGGCGACCGCGACGTCTTCGACCTCGATGGACTCGTGGGCCAGCGTCGCTGCGTGCGCGGAGACCTCCACGGGACGGCCGAGGAACCAGGCCAGGAGGTCGACGGTGTGGACGCCCTGGTTCATCAGGGCCCCGCCGCCGTCCAGGGCCCAGGTGCCGCGCCACTGCGCGGAGTCGTAGTACTCCTGGCTGCGCCACCAGGCGACGGAGGCCACCGCCGAGGTGACGCGGCCCATGCGGCCGTCGGCGATCGCCGCCGCGACGACCGCGCTCGCCGGATCGAAGCGGTGCTGGCTGATGACGCTGCTGACGATCCCGCGTCGCGCCGCGTCCTCGGCGAGCGCGGCGAGGCGCCGGGCTTCCGGGAGCGACACGTCGATCGGCTTCTCGACGAGGACGTGGACCCCGGCGGCCAGCGCCTCGGTCACGGCGGCGGAGTGCAGGCCGGTGGGGACGCAGACGGCGACGAGGTCGATGCCGCCGGCGGCGAGGGCTTCGGAGAGAGAGTCGAACTCGGCGGGCGCGGCGATCGGGCTGCGCTCGCCGTGCTCTCCGTGCTTGCCGTGCCCGCTGTTCTCGCGGGTCTCGCTGGCATCCCCGCGCCCGAAGTTCTCACTGAGCGCGATGTGTTCGGCGAGCTTGTGCCGCGCCGCGACGTCGGGGTCGACGATCGCCGCGACCCGGAGCCGAGGATGCCGCCCGACCGCCTCGGCGTGGATCCGGCCGATCGTGCCCGCGCCGACGATGGCGACTGCTGATGTGACAGCCGAGGTGGTGTGGTCGTCGTGAGTCATGCGGTCTCTACTCCGATTGTGTCGAGCAGTCCGGCGAGGGCACGGGCCGCACGGCCGAACAGCTCAGGGCCGGAGAACCCGCCGGTCGCGTGGCCGAGGGCCAGGTGCGGTTCGAGCGAGGCGAAGCCGGTGTAGCCGTCGTCGCGCAGCGCGGTCAGTGTGTCGAGCAACTGGCCGTCGCCCTCCCCGGCCGGCACCACCTCGCCGGTCGCGGCGATGGCGTCTTTCACTTGTAGGTACTCGATGTGCGGCCGCAGCATCGCGTAGCCGTCGGTGAACGGCGCCACGCCGACCTGGACGAAGTTGGCGCTGTCCCACGCCATCCGCAGCGCGTCGGAGCCCACCGACTCGATGAGGTCCAGGACGCGCTCGGGGATGTCGCCGTAGATGTCCTTCTCGTTCTCGTGCACCAGCACCACGTCCTCGCGCTCGGCGAGCCGAGTCAGGGCACTGATCTGCTTGAGCACCGGATCGCGCACCTCCCGCGCGCTCACCCCCTCCGGCCGGTAGAAGGAGAACATCCGGATGTAGCGGGTACCGAACCGGTGCGCCACCGCGATGGCGCGGGCCAGCCGCCGGAGCTCGTCCTCGGGATCCCCGACGATGTTCACCTTGCCGATGGGGGAGGCAACGGCGGAGACACCCATGCCCCACCGGTCCAACGCCGCGCCGAAGCTCTCCACTTGCTCGTCGGTCAGATCGACGACGTTGGTGCCCCAGGCCCCGCGCATCTCGATGTGCCGCGCACCCAGCGCCTGCAACACAGCGATCTGCACTTCGGGGTCGGGGCTGATCTCGTCGCCGAACCCGCTGAGCGTCCAGGTCACGGGATTCTGTCTGTCATATCGGCTCATCGCAGCTCCTCTGATGGAGAGCCCTGCGCCTTCCACCTTGGCGCGGCTGACGGACGGGAGTCCAACAGGGGGAGGCGATGGCATTCAGTGGGTGCGGTTCTTAATGAAGATCCACCATCTAGAAAATGGCTGATGCTAAGGGAAAACGCCGGAATGCCGACCTCCCGACGTATCAACCGGGGGAGGTCGGCATCGGCGTTCTTGCCGCGCCGTGCAGTGCCCAGCACCGCTTTTGCCGCGGCGACCGGCGGCTCTGCTCGGTCCTGCTCGGTCTACTCGGTCCTACTCGGTCCGCAGCGCGGTGGCGGTCCGGGACCGGGCCGCCCAGCCGGCCGGCAGCAGTGCCCCGAGCAGGGCGATCACGATCCCGCCGGCCAGCAGGGGGATGAGCAGCCCGGCGGTGTAGGTGTGGGTCACGCTCGGTGGCAGGTGCCGGCCGATCGCGTTGCCCATCGGGGTCAGCGTCGCCTTCTCCACCGCGACCCCGAGCGGGACCCCGATCAGCCCCGCGATCAGGCCGGTGAGGGTCACCGAGGTCAGGACCATCGCGATGGTCTGTTTGGGGGTCATCCCGAGGGCCTTGAAGATCCCCAGATCATGAGCCCGCTCGCGGGTGTCCTGCACCACCATGCTCAGCACTCCGAGCGCGGCGACCGCCATCAGCATCAGCGTGAGGATGGCCACCAGGGTGCCCATGGTGATCATCACGATGTTCTTGCCCCCGTCCGAGTTCGACTGGACCGAGGCGTTCAGCGGGGTCAGCGCGGCGGCGGCCGAGGCGGACCAGTCCTTTCCGTTGACGTTCGAGGCCAGCTCGATGTTGAACTGGTCGATGTGCGGGGTCAGTCCGGCGGCGGTGAAGGTGGCCGCGTCCGTCATGACCGTGTAGTCGCCCACGTTGGTGTCGTAGTTGATGCCGACGACTTTCAGCGTCAGTTGCTTGTTCTGCTTCGCCACGGTGACGTTGTCACCGACGTGGATCCCCACCGCCGAGGCCAGCTTGTCGCCGACGACGGCCTCGCCCGGCGCCGAGTACCAGCGGCCGGACAGCACCTCCAGGTGCGTCCAGGAGAAGTCGCCGGTGACCGTGAACACCCTCGGCGTTTCGCCGCCGGGCGGGGCGCCGACAATGGTCGCGCCGCTGTCGCCCCAGCCGAACGCGGTCTTCGTGCCCGGGATCTCGGCGAGCGCGGCGGCCACCTTGGCGGCGTCCAGGTGCGGGTTGCGCGGGTCGTTGGGGCCGTAGAGACCCCAGGGCACGCCCACGTCGGCTGTGGGTATCACGATGTCCGACCCGACGTTGAAGCCTGAGGTGGTGGCGTCCAGGTACTTGTTGAACCCGGTCTCCAGCCCCACCGCGAACGTGGCACTCACCACGCCGAACAGCACCGCCGCACCGACCACCACGGCCCGGGCCGACCGGGCGAACGGCTGGGCCAGCCCCAACGACACGGCCCGGGGCAGCGGCAGCCGCGAGGCCAGACGCTGCGCCGCCTGACCGCCCCCGGCCTTGGGGGCGCGGCCGACCACTAGAGCCCGCACCGTCGGCATCCGGCCGGCCCGCAGTGCCGGGATCAAAGCCGTGACGCCGACGATCAGCAGGGTTCCCAGCAGGACCACGGCGCTGACCCACAACGGGATCGTGGCACTGGCCGCGCTGGCCGCGCCGAGCTGCTTGGTGGCCCCGCCCAGGATCGGCACAGCCAGGAGGTTGCCGAAAGCCGTGCCGAGCACCACGCCGAGTGTCGCCGGGATCATGGCCTGCGCGACGTAGGCACGGGCCACCTGCAAAGGGGTGAAGCCCAACGACTTCAGAATCCCGATGCGCCGGATTCCCGAGGCCACGGCCCCGCTGACCACGATCGAGATGATCAGCACCGCCATGAACAGCCCGAGGATCCCGAAGCCGACCAGGAACGGCACGTAGGCCCTGGCGTTGCCGCCGGCCTGCTGCTCCGCGGTCAGGTACGACTGTCCGCTCTCGACCGCGCCAGCCGGCGCGGCGGCGGCTACCGCCTGCTTGTCGGCGGCGATGTCGGCGGCGGTCCCGGCTTTGGCGAACCGATAGAGCATCTGCTCGTCGGACTTGGCGCCGCCAGCGGTGAGCCGCGCGAAACCGTCGGCGGTGGCGAAGGCGGTCGCGCTGCTGGTCACGGAGTTGGCGAAGCCGACGACCTTGAACGACGGCGTGCCCGGCAGGGAGGAGAACACCACCGAATCGCCGAAGCAGTCGGTGGCGTACTGCTGCCACGGCAGGGCGATCTCGCCCGGGCTCGTCGGCCACCGCCCCCGGGTCAGCGCCAGCTGGTCCATCCCGGAGGTGCTGCCCAGGTCGGGCCGAGTGGTGACGGTGATCGGACCGTTGTCGTGACCGGCCCAATCCTTCGTGGTGCAGTCCATGCCGATCGTCGTGTCCAGGGCGGCGGCGACCGGGTACGGCCCGGCCGCCTCGGTGACGCCGGCGACGTGCGCGGTGGCGGCGGCCCGCGCGGCCGTGACCTTCGAGCTGTCGAACTGGACCGCCAGATGCGCCCCGTTCCGGGCCTTGAAGGCGTGCTCGAACGGAGCCTGTACGACAGCCAGCAGACCGAGCGACAGCACCGAGGAGGTGACGGCAGCAAACGTCGTCAGGGCCATGACGAAAGACTGCACGCGGCGCCGGCCCACGCCGGAGCGTACGACCTTGCCCAGGGCGCTCACCGGCTCACCGCCAGCAGCAGGCGGGCCACGGCCCGGAATCCGGCCTCGAACAGGCGCCGGGGCATCGGCGGCTTGCGCAGCGTCATCCGACCTCTCCCGCCGGACGGGCCAGCGGCGTGCGGGCGGCCAAGCCGGCACCGCTGCCGTCGTTGATGACGTCCCGCTCGACCGCGCCGTCGACCAGCTCGATCGTCCGGTGCGCGGTGCTAGCGGCCAGCTGCACGTCGTGGGTGACCAGCAGGATGGTCTGGCCCTCGCGGTTCAGGTCCAGCAGCAGCCGGCGCACGTCTTCGGCCGAGCTGGAGTCCAGAGCGCCGGTGGGCTCGTCGGCCAGCAGCAGCGCCGGCTTGTTCATCAGCGCCCGGGCCGCCGCCGCCCGCTGCCGTTGCCCGCCGGACAGCCGTGCCGGGTAAGCCCCGGCATGCCGGTCGATGCCCAACGAGCCGAGCAGCTCGGCGGCCCGCCGCTTCGCATCGCCCTTGCCCATCCCGGCCAGCTGCGCCGGAACCATGACGTTGTCCAGGACGGTCAGGTCGTCCAGCAGGTTGAAGAACTGGAAGATCATGCCGACCGAGGCCCGGCGGTACTTCGCCGAACCGGCCTCCCCGAGCTGGTCGACGCGGGTGCCGGCGACGGTCACGGTGCCGCTGGAGGGCCTGTCCAGGCCGGCGATCAGGTTCAGCAGCGTGGACTTGCCGCTGCCGGAATGGCCGAGGATCGCCACGCACTCGCCGGCCGCCACGGACAAGGTGACGCCGGCCAGTGCGGGCGGGCCATCGTCGTACTTCTTCGTCGTGCCGCGAAGATCGATCATCGGTGCGTTCGTCATGACCATGAACCTAGGAACGCGCCACGATCCGCCGCGTCGGCCGGCGGATGTCACCTCTTCCCAGGCCATCGCCCCGGGGGCGTATCGGGCGTACACCCCCGGGGCGACGCGCAGAGCCGACGCCACTGAATACGATCAGGCGTATGGAAGAGCTTCTCCAGCGTCTCTCGACATCGAAGCGCGTGACCTGGCTGACGTCACAGGCCGGGGTGCTGGCCACCGCCTGCTTGTACGCGCTGATGCTCCCCTTGACGACGCCGAGCCCCAACGCCGGCCTGTTCCGGTTCCCCGCCCTCGGGCACTTCCAGACGATCGGTCTGTGCGTCGTGCTCGCCCTGCCGATCCTGCTGGTGCGCCGTCTGCCGGCGGCCGTCTTCGCGGCGGTCCTGGGCGAAGCGGTCCTCGGCGACATTTTCGGCGCGCGGCCTTTGGCCATGTTGATCCTGCTCGTTGCTTTGAGCGGGTACGTCGCGGCCCGGCGGCCGAAGGTTGCCGCCGTCGGCTCCGTCGCGGGCGTCGCGATCGTGTTCGTCAACGACGTGCACGTCCACGGGCAGTCCGTCGGCGGCGCGGCCCAGTGGGCCGGGCAGTTCGCGTTGTGGTTCGCGGTCGCGTGGGTCTTCGGAGGGGTGTACCGCAAACGCCGTGAATACCTCGGAGCCCTGCAGGAGCAGACCGAGGCGCGCGTCGTGATGGCTGAGCGGCTGCGGATCGCCCGTGAGCTGCATGACAGTGTCGCGCACAGTATCGGGATCATCACGGTGCTGTCGGGGGCGGCGGCGCGGGTGGTGGAGACCAAGCCTGAGCAGACGCGGCAGGCGCTGCGCGGCATCGAGACCACCAGCCGCGAGACGCTGCTGGAGCTGCAACGTATGCTCGGGGCGTTGCGTCGGGCCGAGCCTGACGACGCCATGGCGCAGGCTGCTCCGCTGGCGCCGGCCGGCAGCCTGGCCGACGTCCCGCTGCTGGCCGAACGCACGGCCGACGCCGGGGTGCGGGTCCACGTGAGCTGGCGGGGCGAGCAACGTCCACTGCCGCCGGAGATCGAGTTGTCGGCGTTCCGGATCATCCAGGAGTCGGTGACGAACGTGGTGCGGCATTCCGGGGCGCGGACCTGCCGGGTCGCGGTCGGCTACGAGCCGACAGGAGTGAGGATCGAAGTGGTGGACGACGGGGACGACAGTCTCAGCGGCCCGGGGCGTCCGAGGTTCGCGGCGGGGGCCGGGGGCAGCGGCTTCGGCCTGCTCGGCATGCGCGAGCGGGTGACGCTGCTGTCCGGCCAGTTCAGTGCGGGCCGGCGTCCGGAGGGCGGGTTCCGGGTGACCGCGAGCCTCCCGGCATGAGCGTGCGGGTGCTGCTGGTCGATGACCAGCCGCTGATGCTGGTCGGCCTCGGGATCCTGATCGGCGACACCGAAGACTTGGAGGTGGTCGGCCAGGCCGGCGACGGCCGCGAGGCGGTGCGCCTGGTGCGTGCACTGCGGCCGGACGTCGTGGTGATGGACATCCGGATGCCGGGCATGGACGGGATCGAGGCGACCCGGCAGGCGACCGCCGAGCCGGACCCGCCCAAGGTGCTGGTGCTGACGACCTTCGACGACGACGAGTACGTCTACGGCGCACTGCGCGCCGGGGCCAGCGGATTCCTACTCAAGAGCATGGCCCTGGACGCGATCTTGGACGCGATCCGCGTGGTGGCCGCCGGCGACGCGCTGCTCGCGCCGAGCGTGACCCGACGGCTGATTGCGGACTTCGCCGGAACCTCCGGCCCCGCGGCCCCCGAACCGGACGCCGGACTCTCCGCGGACTCCAGTCCCATCGCCGGGATCACCGACCGCGAGCGCGAGGTGCTGGCCCTGGTCGGACAGGGACTGTCGAACACTGAGATCGCCGACCGGCTGGTGATCAGCGCGGCGACCGCGAAGACCCATGTCGCGCGGCTGTTCGCCAAACTCGAGGCCCGGGACCGCGTCCACCTGGCGATCATCGCCTTCGACACCGGACTCGTGCCGCGCAGACGGTAGGGGGAGACGGTAGAGGCAGGATCAGAAGAACAACCGGGGCCAAGCGGACCCGTACCAAGAAGCTCACCGCCGGCTAGCGATCAGGCCGCCCGCCCGAACACCGGATCGTCCCCGCAGAGAATGCTCTGATGTACCCGCGCCATCTCCGGCCCCGGCTCCACGCCGAGCTCGTCGATGAGGATGCGCCGCGCCGTCCGGTACGCGTCCAGCGCCTCGACGCGACGTCCCGTCCGGGACAGCGACAGCATCAGCTGCGCGTGGAAGCGTTCGTGCAGCGGATGAACCGCCACGAGCGACTGGAGCTGAGGCACCAGCACGTGATCCCGTCCCAGCCGCAGTGCCGCCTCGAAGCGGAACTCCAGCAGTTGGAGCCGCAAGTACTCCAAGCGCGGCACCACGGTCCTGGAGAGCAGCTGCGACGACACGTCCAACAGCGGCTGCGCACGCCACAGCCCCAAAGCCCGCTCCGTCGTGTCGTCGACCTTGCTCCACGCGCTGGCGCGCAGCTGTTCGCCGGCCTCGCGGCACAGGCTCTCGAAGCGATGCGTGTCGAGCTCGGACTCCGGAACCTCAAGCGTGTACCCGGGCGCCCGGGTTTGCAGGCGCGCCGCGTCCTGTTCTTGCAGGCTGCGGCGCAGACGCATGACGTGGCTGCGCAACGTCTGCGCGTAGCCGGCCGGCGGCACGCCGTCCCACACCGTCTCAGCGAGCTGATCCACGGAGACCGGGGTGTTGGAGTGCAGAAGCAGCGTCGCCAGCAGGATCCGCTGCCGGGGACCTGCGACGGGCTGCCATCGACCGGCGACGTCGATGACTTCCAACGGACCAAGAAGCCTGAACCGCATAGCCAACTCCCCGTGTGGTGGAGCCCCCAGCCTCGCCGGTCGCCCTCCCACCGGGCTAAGATCCGGATAACATCGCCTGGTCAAGGGCCTGCTCAAGGGCCTGACGAAGGCGGCGGTCCGCGATCGGTGGAAACATTCACCATTCGGCAAGCACCGCATGGAGTACCGGCTCCCAGAATTGGAGAGTCTTACCTTGTGTCGATGCCACTCATCAGCCCCTCGCGCTTCGACGGGCCACTAGTGGAACGGGACGCCGAGGTCGCGCGTCTGGAGCAGGTCGTGAGCCTGCTGCGCTCGGGGCGCGGGACCATCCTGGAGATCGTCGGCGATCCCGGAATGGGGAAGACCAGCCTGCTGGCCGTCCTCGCGGGCCTGGTCACCGGATCCGGCGCGCGGCTGGCCCGCGGGCACGCGGTCCGGGGCGATGCCGCCCCCGGCCAGATCTTCCGCAGCGCCTGGGAGGAACATCCGGAGCTGAGCGCCGTGGACCTCGGCGGCGCTTTAGACCCGCAGGCGGCCCGAACGCTCGCCACCGCCTGGGCAACCGGGCCCGGCGGCGCGGTGCTGCTCGACGACGCGCAGTGGTGCGACCCGATGTCGGTCGAGATCGCCATGCGGCTGGTCCGCAATCCGGTGCCGGGGCCGTTCCTGCTGGTCGTGTCGCACCGTCCGCGGCAGACGAACCCGGCGCTGCTGGACGCCCTGGACGACGGCGTCCGCATCGGGACCGTGACCCGCGTCGTGCTCTCACCGCTGAACGCGGACTCCATGCGGGGGCTCGCCGGCCGCTGGGTCGGCGCCTCGGCGGCGCACGCCGCCGGGAACGACGACATCCACGACCGCCGGCTCGGCGACGCGGCCGGCGGCAGCCCGCGCAATCTCAGGATCCTGCTGGCCGCCGGCTGGGACCCGGTGCTGTGGCCGTTCCAGGCCGGCGGCGACCCGGGCGGACTGCTGCGCGAGGCCGCGGCGCTGACCTCCGAACTCGACCTGCTCTCGCCGGAAGCCGGTGCGGTGCTGCGCGCCGCCGCGATCCTGGGCGACCCGTTCCGGCCCGGCGACGTCACGGAGGTCAGCGCGCTCCAGGCCGACCGCGTCCTGACCGCCCTCGGCGAGCTGTCGCAGGCCGACCTGATCAGGCGGCGCGGCAACGGCGAGTTCACGTTCCGCGACCCGGTGCTGGCGCACGTCGCCCACGAGCACTCCAGCCTGTCCGAACAGTCGGCGGGACACCGGCGCGCCCTGGACCTGCTCTCCGCGCGGCAGGTCGCCGCCTCGGTGCTGGCCCGGCACGCCGAGCACCTGCTGGGCACCGACTCCGCGACCGCCGCGCCGATCCTGGCCCGGGCCGCCGCCGAGGTGGTGGCGAGCGATCCGGCCGCCGCGGCGCACTGGTCGGGCCTGGCGCTCGACCACATCCCGCACGGCGGCCAGGAGCGTGCCGAGACGGAGATCCTGCGCTGCCGCGCGCTGATCGCGGTGGGGCGGCTGGACGAGGCCAGGACCCTGGTCCACGAGGTGCTGGGCCGCGTCGCGGACCTGCCGTGGCAGCTCGCGCTCCGGGCGTACGGGGCCGCGGCGGACGTCGAGCGGCTGCTGTGCCGGTACTCCGAGGCCGAGGCCATCGCCGCCACGGCGTTGGGGCTCCTGCCGGCCCTGCGCGAAGACGGCGCGCTGCCGATGGAAGCCGTGATGATGGTCTATGAGTACGCGCTGGTGCAGTCGCTGCGCGGGGACCACATCCAGGCGCGCGCGATGATCCGCTCTGCGGTGGACACCACCGTCCGTCCCCAGCACACGACGGAGATCGCGATCCGCTGCCTGGCCGTATGTCAGGACGCTTACGTCGGAGACGTCGCCGTCGCCCTGGAAGGGGTGCGCCTGTGCACCGGCGCGGTCGACGCGCTGGCCGATCCCCAAGCGGGTCAGGCTCCTGAGATGTTCGTGACACTCGGCGTCGCAGAGCTCTACCTTGAGCGGTTCGAGGACGCCTCCCGGCACGTGAAGCGCGGACTGAAGGTCGCCGGCGGCGGCACTCAGCTGCACGTGGTCCTGCACCAGCTGCTGTGCATCGGCAGCGTCGACCTGTTCACCGGCCGACTGGAGACGGCCACGGAGTGGGCCGTTCAGGCCGAACAGCTCGCGGCCGCAGTCGGATCCCAGGAAGGCGTCGGCCTGGCCAAGGCGATCCGCGCATCGGCGATGATCTGGACCCACGGCCGCCGCGACCTCGGCGAGATCCTGACGCTCGTCGAGTCCGCCATCGCCGACGTCGAGACGCACCGCAGCTGGTGGGCCCTGAGCGCACTCGGCCTGGCGGCCCAGGTGCAGCTGCTCGGCGGCGACCCCGACGGCGCCCTGCGCACCATGCTGGAGCGCGCCGACGGCCAGGACGTCGCGGTCGCGCAGCCCGCACTCGAACCCTCACTCAAGGCCCTGATGGCCATGGCCGCTCTGCGCCTCGGCGACCTGCCGGCGGCGCGCGGCTGGACCGAGGACGCCGAAGCCGCCGCATCCCGCCTCGGCCTGACCGGCCAGACCGCGAGCGCGATGCGCGCCCGCGCAGCACTGCACCTGGCCGACGGCCGCCCCGACCTCGCCGTGGACGTCTTCGAGCAGTCCGCAGACCGCTTCGAGCGGGCCGGCATGCCGATCCAGCGCGCCTGGACCCAGGCGATGGGCGCAGCCGCAGCCGACGCGGCCCAAGGCCACGACGCCGCGCTGGTCTGGCTGGACGCGGCATCGGCGGCGGCGGACGCGCTCGGCGCACTGTGGGTGCAGGAGGACACGGCCCGCGCGCGCGCCGAGCTGGAGACCGTGGCGCGCGACGACGGCACGCCGATGCGCGCGGAGGACGCCGACGCCGCCGACGACGATGCCGCAGCCGGACCACTCGGCATGCTCAGCGACCGCGAACGCGAGATCGCAGCCCTAGCCGCCGCCGGCCTGCGCTCGCGGGAGATAGCGCAGCGCCTATTCCTGAGCCCGCGAACCGTCGAGGCGCACCTGGGGCGCGTGTACCGCCGCCTCGGAGTGTCATCGCGAGGGGAGCTGCCCCGGATCATCGGGAACCGGGGCGGGAGCGAGGCGGCCGACGACATGGGGCGGTGACGGGTCAGCGTGGCCGGTGGTGCTGTTCGTGGGTCCGACCGGACCATGCGGGGTGTTGGTTCTGGGTCCCTCGCCGCGTCAGCGGGCGCAGCCAACCTGCCCGGTTTGGCGGTGTCAAGCCGGACGGAGCTGGACCACAGCAGCAGGGGTGCGGCTTGATTCCGCCAAACCGGGCTGGTTCCGTTTACGGCGATGACGCGGCGAGGGACCCAGAACCTCGGCGACCACAAGCAGCACCGCCAGCAGACAACGCGACGCAGGCAACAGCGTGATAGAAAGCCGAACAGTCGCGGGCCGGCGGCATCAAGCAGGTCGCGCGGGTCGCCCCCTCGTCGAGGAGGCCCGCCAGAGGCCTCAACGCACCCACCAAACGCGGCCGCCACCCGCCCGCATGACGCATGCGCAGTGACTCAGACTCATGCGAGGTCGTGCACGCGAAAACCGCCAGCCGGCAGCGCACCATGCACAGACTCGGACCAGTGCGCGGTCGTGTTCGCGAAAACCGCCGGCCGCCAGCGTGACCTGCGACGCTCAACCGAACTGCGTCCCCCTGCGAGGTCATCAAACCATGCGCGAAGCCGTCAAAAAACCGCCTGTAAACCACAGCCCAACCGCACCGCGGAAACCTACCGCGCACCCGCACACCCCACCCGTCACCCAGACCAGGACCGCCCTTCATCAACGCCCTTCATCACCGCCCCTCCTCACTCGAGACCATGCCGCTGCGCATACCGGATCGCAGCAACCCGGTCACGCGAACCAGTCTTGGCGAAGATCCGGTTGATATGCGTCTTAACGGTGTTGGCGCTCAGAAAGAGCATCGCCGCGATCTCAGAGTTCGACGACCCGCGCGCCATCAGCGTCAAGATCTCGCCTTCCCGCGCTGTCAGCCCGTCCGTGAGCACGGGCTCCGCAACTGCTGCCGCCCTGCTACCCGCGGAGGTCGCAGAGGTCGCGGACAGCAGCATCTCCTGAACCCGCGGGTCCAGCACCGTCAGCCCGTCGGCCGCGCTGTGCAGAGTCCGCGCGATATGCCTGCGGTCGGCATTCTTGGTCAAGTACGCGCGGGCTCCGGCGCGGAGCGTATCGAGCACCGACGTGTCGTTCGCGTACGTCGTCAGCACGACGATCGCCACCTCCGGATGCGAGACCGCCAGCCGCCGGGTCACTTCGAGCCCGTCGAGGACCGGCATGTGCAGGTCCAGCAGGATGGCGTCGGGGCGGTGCTCGGCGACTTGGGCGATGGCCTGCTCGCCGTCCGCCGCCGCGCCGACGACCTGGATGTCCGGCAGCAGGTCGAGCATCAGCACCAGCCCCTCGCGGATGGTCGCCTGGTCGTCGGCCACCACGATCCGCAGCGGGGCGTCGGGCCGCGGATCGGTCATCGGGGCACCTTCGCGACGACGGTCCAGCGGCCGTCGTCGATGCCCGCGGTCAGGGTCCCGCCGAGGAGCAGGAGGCGTTCGCGCATTCCTGTGAGGCCGTAGCCGCCGTTCACGGTCGCGAATCCGGCTGTTGCGAATCCGGCTGGAGACGCGTCGGCGCCGTCGGGCGCGAGCGCGTTGGCGACAGTCAGCGTCACAGCGTCTTCCTCGTACCGCACGACGATCTGGATCTCCTGGTGGGGCGCGTGCTTGGCGGCGTTCGTCAGCGACTCCTGCGCGGCGCGTGCGACGGCGAGCGCCTGCTCCGACTGTAGCGGGGCATCGTCGCCGTCGATCCGGAGGCGCACCGCGCTGCCGTGGAGGCGGCGGTGTTCCTGCGCCATGGTCGCGAGTTGCCGGTCCAGCGAGGCGGTGTCCGTGCGCAGGGCGTTGACGGCGCGGCGGGTCTCGGTGAGGCCGTCGCCCGCCATCCGCTGGGCTACGGACAGGACCTCGTCGGCCCGTTCCACGCTGCCGTCGCCGTCGCCATCGCCGCAGTCGTGATCCTCCAGCAACGCCCGCGCCGCCTGAATCTGGATCCCCAGCGCCCCGAGCGAGTGCGCCAGCACATCATGGATCTCGCGCGCGATCCGAGCACGCTCGTCCAGAACCGCGACGCGCCGCTGCTCCGCGCGGAGCTGTTCGACCTGCTGGAGCAGCAGCGCCGACTGCTCGGCCTGGACCCGGTACGAGCGACGCTGATGTCCGGCGAGCACCGAGACCAGCACGATCAGCAGGTAGCCCAGAACGCTGCCGGTGCCCGTGCCGATCGCCAGGCCGCCACCCGCGACCGCCACAGCCGCAGCGCTGGCGATGTACCAGCTCGTCGCGAGCTCCGTCTGGGTCCCGGCGGCGACGACCGCGACCAGCACGACACCGATCATGGAGCTGCCGTGCTGCGTCGAGACGGTCCCGGCGGCGACCGCGATCACAGTCAACAGCAGCGCCAGCACAGTCCCGCCGCGCGCCTGCAACTCGCCGCGGGCTTCGAGCAGCGCCCACAACGCCAGGGCGATACAGGACACTGCGAGCGCCGTCGCGGTCGCGGTGTCGGCCGCCGCACTCCGGTCGCGGCCGAAGGCGAGGGTCTCGACGCCGATCACGACGACGGCGACGGCCCTCAGCAGCCATTGGGTGGTGCGCAGCACATCGGGAGAGTACCTGTGCCGGGTCACGACGGCCTGTTCAGACGCGAAGTCAGGCGGGAGCCCGCGCCGCCTTCGGGCGCGAACGGGATCCCCATCGACTGCGCCCGCAGGACGATCACACCCGCCATCGCGAGCCGGTTGGCGCCGAGCGTCAGGAGGATCGGGGCGGAGGACGCGGCGACCTTGGCGTCCAGCCCAGCAGCAACGGCGGTGAAGAACAGGCGCGAGACGACGAGGCCGAGCCACAGCCACAGACCGGCCTTCGGCATGCGCCCCCATAGCACGTCGTCGCGCGACTCCAGGCGCATCACGATGCCCTGGGCCAGCCCGATCGCCGCGGCGACGGCGGCTCCGGTCGAGATGCAGGCGTAGTCGGTCGGGGTCGAGTGCCGGGCGCCGTGGTGCAGGCCCGAGATCCCGATGACGAGCAGGATCGCGGGCAGGACGACGACGCGTTTGGCGCGCAGCGTCTCGCCGACGAACTGGCGGGCGATGACGTAGGCGACGATCGCGATCGCGGCCAGAACTTCCAGGATGCCCATCTTCTTCTCCCCGGTTGTGGGTCTTGCTTGGGCCTCGGTGACGGCGCTGCCAACGCTAGGGAGGCGGGGATCGCGGGACGTCACACCAGGAGGTGACCCCCGGGTTGAACGGCGCAGCTCAGGCGTAGTACCGGGAGTCAACCCGCGCTGTGACGACCGCGAGGGGGCCGGCTCCGGCCTCGTCCTCGAACTCGCGGCGACCGCCGCCGGTCTGGTCCTCGGCCTGCTCGCATCGAGCCAGACCGCGGTGTACCGCAGCCCCCGCACCGGCAAGGCCGCCTCGCGCGCGGGACTCGGCTACGCGGCGGTCTGGGTCGTCGTGATCGGCGCCCGCGCGGCCTTCTCCTACGGATCGGTCCACTGGTTCCCGCACCAGCTCGGCCGCTGGATGTCGACGAACCAGATCACCGCCGACGCCCTCACCGACGCCCTGATCTTCATGGCCCTGGCGATGATGCTCACGCGGACCGCTTCGCTCGCCGGCCGGGCGGCGCGGGTGTGAGGCTTCAGTCCTGCGGTTCCGCCGCAGCCTTGTGCGGCATCAGCGCGACCGCCGGGACGCTGAGCGTTCGTGACGGTCGCGTCGATCACGCCGATCACGTCGACGGCGTCGGCGTCGGCGAGCAGCACCAGCGCCAGGATCGCCCACATCAGGAGGCCGGCGAGAGTTTTTGGGCGTGACCGTCTCAAGCACTCGATACGTAATGTTGCGTATTGCCCCACGGACATTCGAACCCTGACATACCCCTAGACCGTGCCCCATGCAGCCACCATGAAGGGAGAACCTGATGAAGAAGGCCTACCGGAAGTTCGCGGCGGTCGCGATCCTCGCGTCGGCGCTCGCGGTCGCGGTCGTCACCGCGGCCCCGGCGTCGGCCGGCGTGATGCAGCCGGCCTGCCACGTGGGGACCATCTGCTACCCGTGGTAGACGACTAGACCACTAGACCGCGCTAGGCCGTCGGCGTCTCCCGCTTCGGGGGACGCCGACGTGCTGTTGCGCCGTCACGCCGGGTCGGTGAAACCCATCCGCAGGTGGTCGGCGTGGTAGATGGCCTGGTCGAGCAGTTCGGCCACGTGGTTGTCGTAGAGCGCGTAGATCATCGACTTGCCGCGGCGTTCGGCGGTGACCAGCCCGAGGTTCCGCAGCAGACGCAGCTGGTGGGAGCAGGCCGACTGCTCCATGCCGACCTCGGCGGCCAGCGCGGTCGCGGCCAGCGGCCCCTCGCGCAGCCGGGCCAGGATCAGCAGGCGCGACGGCGTGGCGAGGGCCTGGAGCGTGGTCGCCACCCGGGCCGCGCTGGCGGCGTCCAGGCGGACGCGCGGTACGGCTTCGGCGGGAGGAGCTCCATGACCCATGCTCGCAGTGTACCCGCGCGAACACATGAACCAGTATTCATTTGTTCCTGTAGGGTGGGGCCGTCGAACCGTCCGCCATGCCGTGATCTAGGACCTGTCGCTGATGTCTCCCTTCACTCTCCCCGAGGTCCGGTGGGCCTCCGCGGCGCTGCTGCTGTTCCTGGTCGCGCTGCCGTTGCAGCTGACGGGGACGCCCGCGTGGGCCTGGGGCCCGCTCTACGCCGTCGTCTACGGCGCGGGCGGCTGGGAGCCGGGCTGGGCCGGGTTGCGAGCGCTGCGGGAGAAGACCCTGGACGTCGACCTGCTGATGGTGGTCGCGGCGTTGGGCGCGGCGGCCGTCGGCCAGATCCTGGACGGTGCCCTGCTGATTGTCATCTTCGCCACCTCCGGCGCGCTGGAGGCGGTCGCCACCCACCGCACCGAGCAGGCCGTCCGCGGGCTGCTGGACCTGGCGCCCGAGCGTGCCACCCGGATCGCCGCCGACGGCTCCGAAGAACTCGTGGACGCCGTCGCCCTTCAGGTCGGCGACACCATCCTGGTCCGGCCCGGCGAGCGGATCGCCGCCGACGGCCAGGTGATCGGCGGCGCCTCCGACGTGGATCAGGCCACGATCACCGGCGAACCGCTGCCGGTGGCGAAGAACGCCGGCGACGAGGTGTTCGCCGGCACGCTCAACGGCATCGGCGCGCTGACCGTGCGCGTCGATCGAGCAGCCGCCGACACCGTCGTGTCCCGGATCGTGGCGATGGTCGAGGAAGCCTCGGCCACCAAGGCCAAGACGCAGCTGTTCATCGAGAAGGTGGAACAGCGCTACTCGATCGGCATGGTCGCCGCGACGCTCCTGCTGTTCGCCGTCCCGCTGCTGGCCGGCGCCGCGTTCCAGGCAAGCCTGCTGCGCGCGATGACCTTCATGATCGTCGCCTCGCCGTGCGCGGTGGTGCTGGCCACGATGCCGCCGCTGCTGGCCTCGATGGCCAACGCCGGGCGCCACGGCGTGCTGGTGAAGTCCGCGGTGGTGATGGAACACCTCGGGACCACGACCCGCATCGCCTTCGACAAGACTGGGACGCTGACCGAGGGACGCCCGCGCCTCGCCGAGATCACGGCCCTGCCAGGCAGCGGATACGACGAGAAGCAGATCCTGGCGCTCGCCGCCTCCGCCGAGAACCTGTCGGAGCATCCGCTTGCGCGCGCCGTCGTGACCGCGGCCAAGGACGCAGGCCTTGAGCTGTCGCACGCCGAGGACTTCGCGGCCGCGCCGGGACGTGGTGTCAGTGCCCTGATCGAGGGCCGTCGCGTTGAGGTCGGGAGTCCTGCGTACCTTCTCGCGGCGACCACGAGTGCCGCGACCACGAACACCGCGACCACGAACACCGTCACCGCGATGCAGGAGTCCGGTCAGACCGCCACAGTCGTCCGCATCGACGGCACGCCGGTCGGACTGCTGGGCATCGCCGACCGCGTCCGCCCGGCCGCCGCCCGCACGGTCGCCAGGATCACAGCGCTGACCGGCACCGCGCCGATCGTCCTCACCGGCGACAACGCCCCCGCCGCGCGCCGCCTGGCCGCCGAGGTCGGCATCACCGACGTCCGCGCCGGCCTGCTCCCCGAGGACAAGGTGAGCGCGGTCCGCGAGTGGGAGGCCGCAGGCGAGCGGGTGCTGCTGGTCGGCGACGGCGTCAACGACGCCCCGGCGCTGGCCGCCGCGCACACCGGCGTCGCCATGGGCCGGGCCGGCTCGGACCTCGCGTTGGACACGGCCGACGCCGTGGTGATGCGCGACGACCTGGCGACCGTCCCCGCGGCGATCGCCCTGTCCCGGGGCGCGCGCCGCGTCGTGGTCGCGAACCTGGCGATCGCGGGCGCCATCATCGCCGGCCTGGTGACCTGGGACCTGGCCGGCACGCTCCCGCTGCCGTTGGGCGTGCTCGGGCACGAGGGCTCGACGGTCGTCGTGGGACTCAATGGCCTGCGACTGCTGCGCAAGAGTGTGTGGGAGAAGGCGCTGAGCGCCGGGACTGCGGCCTGACCGGTGTGATCTGTGGTCCTGCGGCCGGATTGCTGCAGATGGGTGACTCCCGAAAACACCGACCAATCCGAATCCGCTCCGGCTCCGAACACGCAGCATCAGGACTCGGACGCCGACCCGACATCAGCCGAGCCCTGACGAGAACACCGTCGAGTTCCCGGCGACAGCCCGGCGGCCGTAGCCGATTCGACCGCGTCCTATCGCGATATCGAATCACTCTTTGACAAGGTACAGATATCTCGCAGGTTCTCCACAGGAAGTAGGCAGGCATGGAATCAGGCATGCAGCAAACCGGCCTCGTGTCCCGTCGAGGCGTGGTGAAGGGCGCGGCCGGTGCCGCCGCCGTCGGTGCGGTGACGCTCGCCTCCCCGCGCACCGCGCAGGCCGAGGCGGCGCCCGCGCCGACCCACCCCGGCGCGCGCGGGCCGGTCCATCCCGTGATCGAGGAGACCATGACGGTCCACGTGCGCGACGCGCGCGCCGGGCTGCTCGACATCTACGTCGGCGAGCGCCACATCCAGGTCCGCGACAAGGAACTGGCCGCGCGTCTCATCGCCGCCGCGCGCTAGCCGATCGACCCGTCCCTCCCCACATCCACTTCGTCCAGTAAGCGAGGCTCCCTGATGTCCTCCCACCGCGAAGCCCCCGAGATCTCCAAGGACCCGGTCGCCGACAGCACCGACCTGTACGCCTTCGTCAGCCCGAACGCGCCGGACACCGTCACCCTGATCGCCAACTACCTGCCGCTGCAGGGTCCGGCCGCCGGCCCGAACTTCTACGAGTTCGGCGACGACGTGCTGTACGAGATCCACATCGACCACTCCGGCGACGGCCGTCCCGACGTGACCTACCAGTTCCGGTTCAGGACCACCGTCCACAACCCGGACACGTTCCTGTACAACACCGGCCCGATCACCTCGCTGGACAGCACCTCCTGGAACCGCCGCCAGACCTACTCGGTCACCCGCGTCGACGCCTGGGGCCGCTGCACCACGCTGGGTCAGGGCCTGGCCTGCCCGCCGTGCAACATCGGGCCGCTGTCCACGCCCGACTACCCGGGCCTGGCCCAGGCCGCGGTGCACGACCTGGGCGGCGGACGCACCGTGTTCGCCGGTCAGCGCGCCGAGGGCTTCTACGTCGACCTCGGGTCGATCTTCGACCTGGGCGATCTGCGGCCGTTCCAGAACCTGCACACCACCTTCAACATCCCCGGCCTGACGCTGAACGCGCAGCAGGGCGTCAACACCACCGCGCAGCTCAACGTGCACAGCATCGCGATCCAGGTGCCGATCACCGACCTGACCCGCGACGGCTGGCACGGCACCAACGTCGCCGACCCGCGCGCGGTGGTCGGCGTCTGGACCACCGCGTCCCGGCGCAAGGTCACGGTCCGCGAGGTCGAGGCCGGCCGGGACGCGGAGAACGGCCCGTTCGTCCAGGTCTCCCGGCTGGGCAGCCCGCTGTTCAACGAGGTCCTGGTGCCGATGGCGCGCAAGGACGAGTGGAACGCCTTGCCGCCGGCCGACGACAAGCGCTTCGCGCAGTACGTGGCGCACCCCGAACTGGCCTCGCTGCTGCCGGCCCTGTACCCGGGCGTGTTCCCGAACCTGGCCGCGCTGGACGCCGCCGGCACCGCCCGGGCCGACCTGCTGGCGATCCTGCTCACCGGCATCCCGTCGGGCATCATCCCCGGCTTCCAGAACAACACCGGCACCGTGCAGGCCGACATGCTGCGGCTGAACACGGCGATCAAGCCGGCGGTCCACCCCAACAACCTCGGCCTGCTGGGCGGCGACCTCGCCGGATTCCCCAACGGCCGGCGCGTCGCCGACGACGTCGTCACCATCGAACTGCGCGCCATCGCCGGCGTCACCTACCCCCTGGTCGCCACCTACACCCCCGACGCGGCAGCGGGCGTCGTGACCGACTTCACCCCGCCGGTCCCGGGTCTGCCGTCGTACCTGCCGACGTTCCCGTACCTCGGCGTCCCCTACAGCGGCTACAACGTCCAGTGAGCGAGCACATCCACGGTCCCTCCCCGGCCGGCAGCGTCGTGCTGAACCTGGGGGAGAACATCGGCGCTCTGATCCTGGAGGCCGACGCGAGCCTGCTCGGCGCCGAGATCGAGATCAGCCGGGCCGACCTGGATAGTGGCGCCGGCAGTGGCGGCGACGAACACGTGCACGCTCGCCGCACGCACAGCATGGTCCGCGAACGCCACACCGTCCCGAACCCCCGCTACGACGCGGTCTACCCGGACCTCGAAGCCGGCCGCTACACGATCTGGCGGGACGCCGACACCCCCGACGCGACCATCACCGTCGTCGGGGGACAGATCACCACCCACACGTTCTCGCGCGCAGCGGCAATAGAGGGAGCGGAGCAGAGCTGATCACTCTCCGCGCCGAGGGTCCACTCCTCGGCGCGGAGACAGTCCGGCCTCGACGCTGAGGACATGGCTTGTCCGTTCCCAGGCGAGCGAGGTCTTGCGGGCTGCCTCCACGGCTTTCGCCAGATCGCGGCGCGATCTGGCGATTGTCTGCGGGTCGCCGCTGAGCTGAGCGGCGGTCAGGCTTTGCTGCGCGGTGTCGCAGCGTGCTGCTGCACATCGCAGCGCCGTCTCCATCTCCTCGCGGCGCTCGGCCAGCTGGGCGATCCAGGAGCCGTGGACGATGGCCTCGGCTTCCCGGACCAACCGGTCCGGCGCGCTGCGGGAGGCCGCCTTGCGCGTACGTGTTGTTCTTCGCAGATGGCACATCGTCGTGTTCCTTTCTTTGTCGTGGTCTCTCAGCGGATGGTGACCGGGATCTGCACGGTCGTCTCGTCCACGTCGTCGGTGCGTACCGTGACGGCCAGCCGCCAGGTGCCGGACAGCGGCAGCGAGGCATTGCCGATCAGGTGGCCGGCGCCAGCGTTGCGCAGCGTCACCGGCAGCGGGCCCACGGCGCGGGAGGCGAGCGTGAAGGACGCCTGGACTTGCAGCACCTGCTCCTGCTTGCCGGTGGGGCCGAGGGTGTAGAGGTGGATGGTGTCGGCGCCGGTCTTCGCCGGGTCGACGGTCACCTGGACGGTGCCGGTCCCGCCGGGGCCGCCGGTGTTGAACGCGGCCGAGCCGCTGACCGGTCCGGCGGAGGCCGCGTGAGCGGTGCGCGCCGGCGGGGCGTTGACCAGTGCCGCGGTCAGTGCGAGCACACAGATCCCCACGCTGACCTCGCCGGCTACGGAACGCCGCAGCCTGGAGATCGCGGCGCGGTCGGTGGTCCCCGGATTTCGGTCCTCGCGGTGTCGGGCGATCCAGGTCCGCGCCAGATAGCCCAAGCCGATCAGCAAGGCGACGCCGAGCAGCTTGAGCAACAGCAACTTCCCGTACGAGGTACCTGTCAGCGCCGACAGCGAGCCGACCTGCCGCCAGCTTTGATACGTGCCGGTCCCCACGAGGACGATCACGCAGGACAGCGCGACCGGCGAGAACCGGCGTACCATCTCGGCCCGCTCGCCCGGCGTCCCCTGTCCGCCGCGGCGCAGGACGATCGCGGCCAGCATGGTCAGGCCGCCGAGCCAGACCGCCATCGCACACAGGTGGGTGATGTCGACCGGAATCGCGAGGGCCACCTGGATGCCGGTGTCGGAGTGTCCGGAGACGGCCCACGTCGCGGCGATTCCCACGGTCAGGACGACGCCTACTGCGGCTGCCAGCTTCCGGGCCCGCCGGGAGGCACCCTGAAGACGGGCGAAAAGCCAGGCCAGCAAAGCGGCGGCGAGGGCTAGCAGAACCAGTCGGATCCACAGCGCCTCGCCGAGGCGCGTCGACAAGGTCGTGCGCAGCACGCCGGTGTCCAGCGCGCGGCCGATCCCGAAGCCGGCGCCATAGGGGCCCTGGAGAACCAGCACGCCGGCGGTGGCTACGGCGAGTCCGCTCCACGCCGACGCCAACAGGATCCGCACCGCCTTGGTGCGCGCGCCCTTGGGCCACCAGGCGAACACGAACAGCGCCGCGCCGACCAGGATTGCGAAGGAGGCGTAGGCCACGAAGCGTGCCACTGCGTAGAGCGCGCCGACCGTCTTGCTGCCGGAGGAATTCAGGGTCGAGGAGTTCACCGTGGAGGCGGAGGCTTGGCCGATGTTGAAGGTGAAGGCTCCCTGCACCGGATGGGAGTCCGCGGAGATGACCCGCCACGACACGGTGTACGTGCCTTGATTCAGCCCGGACGCCACGTTGACGGCGACCTCGTCGGCATGGCCGGTCGGATGCGTGGGGCTGCCCTCGTCGACTCGGGCACCGGACGGCGCGAAGACGCGCAGCGCGCCGAACTGCAGGGCCACCGGCTCGTCGAAGGTTACTGACACCTGGTGCGGGGGCGCGGCGACGGTCTGCCCGTCGCCGGGCGAGGTCGCGACGACGGTGGCGTGGGCGAACGCGGCCTGCGCCGTCAGCACGATCAGGCAGATGACCAGGGCCGGGAGGACCAGCAGCCGACGGAGCACAGGGACCGCCTCAGTCCGAGGGGGTGGGTGGGGGAGCGGAGTCGGAGGACTTGCGGCGGGCCTTGGACATGCCGAACGCGCCGACAGCCAGACCGGCCACGCCGACCCCGATGCCCACGCCGCCGATGCCGCCCAGCGTTTGTGCGCCGGTGGTGCCGGAGCCAGTACTGGGGCTGGTCAGAACAAGCAGGGGAGCCGGGTGGTCGGGTGCGGGCTGGCCGGCCTGGGCCAGATTGATCCAGCGCACGACATCGCCGTTGGTGTAGGTCTGTACGGCCTTGAACACGAGTTGTTTCGTGTCGTCGGGCAGCTTGCCGAGCATGACATGGAAGCCCTGGTACTGCCCCGGCGCCAGCGCGCCGCCGCTCCAGGTGAGTTCCGAGACGACCTGTGTGACCGTGCCGTCGGTGGGGAAGACGACCTCCAGCTTCGTGGTGTTCGCCGCGGCTTCCTCGTTCGGGACGCGGAAGGTCAGCTCGACGTCGCTGCCGCCTTTGGCTGTGGTGTCCGGACCAATGGTGACGTGCGCGGAGGCCAGGCCGGCGGAGGTGAAGACGAACAGTGCCGTGCCGGCGAGGACGGTTGCCAGCGGCTTTCTAGATCGCGAGGATCTCTGATGACCCAACATCACGGTTCTCCTTTCCGTTTCCGCATGACCAGAGGCGTCAGAGCTACTACGGCGGCACCTTGGCCGATCAGGGCCCAGACTTTGTCGGCGTACCAAAGCGGCTCGTACATGTTGGGCAGCGGCCCGATGGCGCCGGGATTCGCGTAGCGGTAGAACAGGATCGCCGCCAGGCCCGCGGCCGCGGTCAGCCAGGCGAACGCGTCTCCGGCGCGGCGCCGCCACAGCACGACCAGCACCGCTGCGACGATCGCGGCTCCCGCCTCGATGCGGAACAGCGTGCCCTGGCTGACGACGGATGAGCTGATCGGGTCGTAGCGGTGCGCCAGCTTCAGGTGGATATAGGCGTCCACCGCGAGGCCGGCGGCCGCGACGGTTCGCAGGGCGACAGGGATGACCGTCATCAGGGGCCTCCTATCCGACCGTCAGGGTGCCGTGCATTGAGGCGTGGATGGTGCAGACGTACGGGTACGCGCCGGGAGTGGTCGGGGCGGTGATCGTCGCCGACTTGCCGGGGTTGAGGGCGCCGGTGTCGAAGGCGGCGCCGGAGCCGGCCGTCAGAGTGTGGGTCACGGAGTCGTGGTTGACGACGGTGATGGTCTGCCCGGGACGCACGGTGAGGTTCGCCGGGCTGAACGCGAAGTTGTCGATGACGATCTGCGCGGCGGCCGTTGTCGTCGGTGCTGTGCTCGGGGTGGTAGCCGGTGCAGTGCTCGGCGCCGTCGCGGGCGGCGAGCTGCTCTTGCTGCTCGTCGTCGACGAACAGCCCGCAGCCGCGAGGATCACCGCGGCGGCCGGGACCGCGACGCGTCGCAGGGTTCTGGTTCTGGTCATGGCGCTTTCCCTTCTACTTGCCGGTCCAGCAGCCGAGGATGTCGGTGGTTACCTCGTAGGCCACGTCGGCGCGGCTGAGCTTGCTCGCGCCGGACGTCGCCGGCAGGCCGGTGGCGTCGACGTGCAGGGTCTTGTCGTCCTTCAGGACGACCACGTTCCCGGCGGCGTTCTGGAAGCCGGGGTTCCCAAGGCCCTCGCTGCCGGTGAGCGGCGTGGTGGAGCCCAGTTGGTGCTGGAGCGCGGAGAGGTAGGTGTTCGCGGACGCTGCGTCCGGCGATTCCTTCACCGACAGCACCAATGTGCCGGAGCCGAGGTGATAGGTGCAGGTGTAGAGGTGGTCGGTCCAGGTGGCTGTGGTGGTCGGGGCCGGTGTGGCGGCCAGGATCGTCTCCACGGCGTTCTGGATCTCTGTGTCGCAGACCATCAGCGCGGACGCGGACGGGCCGACCGGTGTTGAAGCAGTGGACGACGTGCTGGGAGCGGGTGCGGCCGGGGCAGCCGGGCCGGCGGCCTTCGCCGACGCGCAGCCGGCCATCGCGGCCGTCACGGCGACGGCGGCGAGGAGTCTCAGTGCCCTCATGATGTCCTCCTCCCTCCGGTCAGGCCGGGTGGGTCCCGGTCAGGGTGGCGTAGACGACGATGTCGTCCAGGTAGTGCTGGTTCTCGAACGGTCCGGCGCAGGTGATCAGCCGGAGCTGCGGGTTCGTGGTGTTGCCGTAGACGGTCAGGGTCGGGAACGAGCTCTTGGCGTACTTGTTCACGCCGTCGATCCGGAACACGGCCACGGTGTGGTCGCTGCGCGTGACGTCGACGGTCTCGCCGGGCCGCAGCGCGCCCAGGTTGTAGAAGACGCCCTCGGCGCCGGTGGTGCCGTCGATGTGGCCGACGATGACCGCCGGTCCCACCTGGCCCGGAGTCGGGGAGTAGCGGTACCAGCCCGGGACTTCGGGCTCGGTCAGCGGCGGGGTCTGGATGGTGCCGTCGGAGTTCTGGCCGAGTTGGATCAGCGTGTGGTTCACGCCGATCTCCGGGATGCTGATCGCGGTCGGCGTGGCTGCCGGGGCCGGCGGCTTCTGGGGCGTCGTCGGTGTCACCGAAGGCGGCGTCGTCGACGGCGGCACAGTGGGCGTTGTCGACACGCTGGAGGCCGGCAGCGCGGCCGAAGCCGGCGGCTGCGGCGGATGGTGCTGCGCGGACAGCCCCACGACCAGCGTCCCCACCGAAGCCAGCAGGAGGACGGCGGCCGCCGACGCCGGCAGACGCCGGCGGCCACTACCGATCAGCCTTGTCAGCCAGGACATGACTGCCTACTTCTGGCCGGCGTTCCGGCGCCGCAGGTACAACGCGCCACCGGCGGTGGCCGCCAGGCCCGCGCTCGTGGCGAACATCCACGGCTGCTGCAGACCCGAGGTCCCGCCGCCGCCGGTGTTCACCCCGCCGCCGGGCACCGAAGACATCTGCGACACCTGGAGCGGGCCGCACAGCGCCGGCGAGGTCGCGGCCAGCGGCAGCGACGGAACCAGGTCGCTGGGCTCGGCCTGCGCCTGGGCGCTGAGCGTCGTCGGGTCCAGGCCGTGGACCACGATCACGGCCTTGCCGGCCTCGATCGAGGACACGGTCGCCGAGTCCAGGGTGACGGTGCGCGAGTAGCTGTACGACCCGCCGGACGGCGCGATCTTCACGTCGGTGCCGGCCGCCGGGCTGGTGTCCCCGCTGACGCTCAGCGTGGTACCGATCCCGCCGTAGAACGAGGCGCCCTCGGTGGTGCTGACCACGCCGTCGCCGTTCTTGTCGGCCGCGGCGGTCGGGCAGGTGCCGGCCGCACCGATGTGGATGTGCTGGACGTGCGGATAGGCCGCGCCCATGAAGGTCGTGGCCAGCCCCTGCACGTTCTCGGTGACGACCGCCTGGTCACCGTTCAGCTGAAGCATCAGCGTCCCGGAGCCGGTGGCGTGGTTCAGCGGGTTCAGCGTCGCCATGTAGGTGGCGGTGCCGGACGTCTGCGCACTGGCCGTCGATGCGGTGAAGGCCAGCGGAAACGCCAGCAGGGCCGCGGGGGCGGCGGCCAGCGCCAGGATCCTGGTCGTTCGTTTCGGGTGCGTCATCGTGCTCTCCTCCAGCTAGCGGTTCAGCTCCGGATGACGTCTCTGATCTGCGGGTGGGCGATCCGCCCACGAGGAACAGGGACTGAAGGACGATGTGCGTCGGGTCTGGGAGCGCATCGGCTCGACCTTCAGGGGGTGATTCGGAGCGGTCGGCCCGTCGGATTGGTGGAAGATATGTCCGGAATACGCCTTTTCTTCAAAGCAGGAGTATGATGGGGGCCATCCGAGGAAGCGTTTTCGCACTAACATCCGCGCTGGTGTCGCCCCTGGGTGAGGAGAGGTCCGCTCGCGGACCGGATCGGCGGCCTTCCGTGACGCTTCCCACGATCATCGCTCCACCTCTCCGAGGCGACGCCTCCGGTGCCCCGCTGCTGCCGCGGCTGGTCCTGGAACCGACCCTGTCGCAGACCGGGGCGTTCGACGGCGCCTGGTGGCCGCGCTCGAACGACGTCATGGCCGAGCTGCCGGACCTGATCACGGCGCTGACCGCGCATCTGGGCCGGATCGTGCGAGTGGGACTCGACGCCGACGCCTGGGACGACGTCCCGCGCAGCGTCACCGTCGACGGCCAGGTGATCAGGATCAGCTGGTTCCCGGGCAGCGATCGGACCATCAGCCTCAGCCTGGGCTTCCAGAACCACTTCCTCCTCTTGGTCGTCCCGCCGGAGACCGGCCTCGGAACGGCGCGGACCGCCATGGCCGGGGCCGCCGGGCGCGACAACAACGCGACCGCCGCCGAACTCCTGCCGTGACGGCGCGGCCATGACGCCGCGGCCATGTCAGCGAAGCCATGTCAGCGAAGCCATGACAGTCCGGCCGTGACAGCGCGGCCGGTGCTCGCCCCGGCAGCTGAATCCGGGCTCTTATAAGGCCCCGGTACAGCCCCGTCACAGCCCGGGAAGCATCGCGCGCCGGCTCCCCACAAGCGAACCGGCTGGTACTGTCGACAGTGACACCGTCGTCCAGTGACGGTGCAGCCCACCGGCACAGCGCAGCCACCTGCTCCGCGTCTTGGTCACCGGTCAGGGTCGTGGTCGCCCAGACATAGCGCGTCCGCTTGGAATTGCTTTTTCCGCGAGCAGCCGCGATACCGCCTGCCCGCCTTCCGGCCGATCGACGAAGTGAGGGCTCCGCCATGACCAGCTTCGGCTTTCTGAGCACCTACCCGCCCACCCGGTGCGGCCTGGCGACGTTCAGCGCGGCCCTGCTGCGTCACCTGACCGGCCAGGACTCCGGCGACAAGGCCGGTGTGGTCCGGGTCGTCGACGCCGTCCAGCCGGCCGTCTACCCCGATGTGGTCGCGCAGCTGGTCAACGGCTCGCCAACCGGTCCGGCCACGGCCGCGGCGGTGCTGAACCGCTGCGATGTCGCCGTCGTCCAGCACGAATACGGGATCTACGGCGGCCGGGACGGCGAGGACGTGCTGCGGGTCCTGGCGGAGACGACCAAACCGGTGATCGTGGTCCTGCACACCGTCCTGGCCGCGCCGACCGCGCACCAGCGCCAGGTCCTGGAGCGGGTCGCCGACGCCGCCGCGGCGGTCGTGGTGATGTCCCGGACCGCCGCCGACCGGCTGCGCGAGGGCTACCTCGTCGACGCCGCCAAGATCTCGGTCATCCCGCACGGCGCCTACAGCAGCCGGCGCATGTCGCCGCTCGCGTCCCACAACCCGTTCGCCCCGCCGGCGCCGGTCGCCCCGCCGCGCCGCCCGGTCATCCTCAGCTGGGGCCTGCTCGGTCCGGGCAAGGGCATCGAGTGGGCGATCGAGGCCTTCGCCGGGCTCGGCGACCTGGATCCGGCGCCGCGCTACGTGATCGCCGGGCAGACGCATCCCAAGGTTCTGGCACGCGAAGGCGAGGCCTACCGCGACTCTCTGCGGACCCGCGCCGAAGAGCTCGGCGTCTCAGCCGATGTCGAATTCGATCCCGAATTCCGCAACCCCGAAGTCCTGATGGATCTCGTGCGCAGCGCCGACGCCGTCCTCCTGCCCTACGACTCCACCGAGCAGGCGACCTCCGGCGTGCTCATCGAGGCGGTCGCCGCCGGCCGGCCGATCGTCGCGACCCGCTTCCCGCACGCTGAGGAACTGCTCGCCGACGGCGCCGGGCTGCTGGTACCGCACCGCGATGTCCCGGCCATGACCGAGGCGCTGCGCAAGGTGCTGACCCAGCCGGCCCTGGCCGAGTCCATGACGCAGGCCTGTGCCCGCCTCGCCCCGGATCTGGCCTGGTCGTCCGTCGCGGACGCCTACCGTGCCCTGGCCGAGTCGTTGCTCGAGGCCTCGGTCACGGCCGCGGCATGAAACCCGAGATCTCGTTCGCCCACCTGCGCCGGCTCAGCGACGACACCGGCCTGTTCGAGCACGCCCGTGGCGCCGTGCCGCGCCGGGAGCACGGATACTGTCTCGACGACGTCGCCCGCGGCCTGCTCGTCATCTGCCGCGAACCGGAACCGGACGCCGATCTGATCGCCCTCGCCGAGACCTACCTGGCCTTCGTCGCCCACGCTCAGGACCCTGACGGTGCCTTCCACAACCGGCTCGGCCTCGACCGGCTCTGGCACGACGAACCCGGCGTGGGCGACTGGTGGGGACGTGCGCTGTGGGGTCTGGGCACCGCCGCGGTCCGTGGCCCGGCGCCGTGGATCCGCAGCGCGGCGCTGGAGATGTTCGACAGCAGCGCGGTCCTGCGCTCGCCCTGGTCGCGCAGTAACACGTTCGCAGCGCTGGGCGCGGCGGAGATCCTGGCCACCGATCCAGCGCACGCGATCGCGCGGGACCTGCTCGCCGACGCCGCCGAACTCATCGGAGCACCACGGCCCGATCCCGCGTGGCCCTGGCCCGAGCCGTGGCTCAGCTACGCGAACGCCGCCCCCGCCGAGGTCCTGATCGCCGCCGGCCACCTGCTGGACGACGAGCGCCTGCTCACCGACGGCCTGACCCTGCTGGGCTGGCTGCTGGAGGAGCAGACGCGCGACGGACACCTGTCCCTGACCCCGGCCGGCGGCCACGGCCGGGGCTGGACCGGCCCCGGCTTCGACCAGCAGCCGATCGAGGCCGCCGCGCTGGCCGACGCCTGCGCCCGGGCCCTGGCCGTCACCGGCGCCGACCGCTGGGAGGCGGGCCTGGCCTCGGCGATGGCCTGGTTCCTGGGGATGAACGACTCGGGCGTCCCGCTCGCCGACGAGGCCACCGGCGGCTGCTGCGACGGCCTGGAGCGCGACGGGCGCAACGAGAACCAGGGCGCGGAATCGACGCTCGCGCTGATCTCCACTTTCCAACAGGGTCGAAAACCATCGAAGGGGCATTTTGCGTAACCTCGAATCGCGTAACCTCGAACTCGGCATCGTCGCGCACTCCCGCAAGGAGAACGAGCACCGGCTGCCCATCCATCCCGCGCACTTCGAGCGCATCGACGCCGACCTGCGGGCCCGCATCCACTTGGAGCAGGGCTACGGCGAGCACTTCGGCGTCCCGGACAGCCAGCTGGCCCCGTTCGTCGCCGCGATCCGGCCGCGGGCCGAGCTCGTGGCTTCGTGCGACGTCATACTGCTGGCCAAGCCGCTGCTCGAAGATGTCTCAGAGCTGCGCGAAGGCCAGATCCTGTGGGGCTGGCCGCACTGCGTGCAGGACACGAAGCTGACGCAGACGGCCATCGACCGGCGGCTGACGCTGATCGCGTTCGAGGCGATGAACCACTGGGGCGGCGACGGCTCGTTCAACCTGCACGTGTTCCACAAGAACAACGAGATGGCCGGGTACTCCTCGGTGCTGCACGCGATGCAGCTGCGGGGCTCGACCGGGGACTACGGCCGGCGGCTGCGCGCGGTCGTGATCGGCTTCGGCGCGACGGCGCGCGGCGCGGTGACGGCGCTGAACGCGCTCGGGGTCCACGATGTCGACGTCCTCACCGGCCGCGGCGTCACCGCGGTCGCCTCGCCGATCCACTCGGCGCGCATCGTCCAGTTCGACCACGACGACGCCGACGACACCGACGACCCGCGCCGCAGCCACGCGCTCACCGAGAGCGGACGCCAGCCGCTCGCGGAGTTCCTGGCCGGCCACGACATCATCGTGAACTGCGTCCTGCAGGACACCGCCGCGCCGCTGACCTTCCTGATCGACGAGGACCTCCCGACGCTGACCCCCGGGACCCTGGTCATCGACGTGTCCTGCGACGAGGGCATGGGCTTCAGCTGGGCGCGCCCGACGACGTTCACCGAGCCGATGTTCACCATCGGGGACGGCGTGCACTATTACGGCGTCGACCACAGCCCGTCCTATTTGTGGAACTCCGCGACCTGGGAGAACAGCGAGGCGGTGATTCCGTTCTTGCGTACGGTGCTCGACGGACCCGACGCCTGGGACGCCGACGAGACCATTCTGCGGGCGATCGAGATCCGGGACGGCAGGATCCAGAATCCGGCCATTCTGGCGTTCCAGCACCGGTCGGAAGAGTTCCCGCATCTGGCGCACGCCGTTTGACGATGCCTTTTGACGGTTTCGGCGCGAGTTTTTGGCGAACGGATCCGCGCGGGTTTCTGCTTCGGCGTTTTCGCGCCCGGATCTGTGCTACAGTGATCTTGTTGCAGTAGTGGTACCCATGAACTTAGTGCGCGCCTGATGCTTTGCGGCTCAGGCGTCTTTTGTTTTACCGGAGGACCTCCGGTTGGGGACATTTCGGCGGCCGGGACTCCGCGCGGTGCGGAAATCCCTTCGTTCCCCACACAAGGAGGAAAAAGTATGACTACCGGTACCGTGAAGTGGTTCAACGCGGAAAAGGGCTTCGGCTTCATCGAGCAGGACGGCGGCGGCCCGGACGTCTTCGCCCACTTCTCGAACATCGCCGCCGAGGGCTACCGCGAGCTGCAGGAAGGCCAGCGCGTGAGCTTCGAGGTCACGCAGGGCCAGAAGGGCCCGCAGGCCGCGAACATCGTTCCGGCGTAATCGCGGAGCAGGACGCCCGGCATTCCGGATGATTCCTGAGTGCGGCCCGGTACCTGAATCAGGTACCGGGCCGCACTTCGTGTTGGGCGCGTCGGGCGTGTCAGGCGGGTCGGGCTTGTCAGGCGGCCGCGCGGAGCTTCGTGAGCGCCTCGGCCAGGATGGCATCGGCGTCGGCGGGACTGCGCCGGTCGCGGACGTAGGCCAGATGGGACTTGAACGGACCGGTCGGCGCCAGCGCCGGGGGGTTGTCGGGGTCCAGGCCGGCAGGACGGTCGCAGGCGTTGCAGTCCCAGGTCGTGGGGACATCGGCGGTCGCGGCGAAGACCGGGCTCGTGGAATGGCCGATCGCGCACCAGAAGGTCACCGCCACTCGCGTCGCCAACGGCCCTCGTTCGCTCTCGCCTCTGGGCCCTGCCCCGATTCTGCTCCCGCGAATTCCGCTGCGTCCCATGGTTTGGAGCCTCCTTAGCCGCGGCCGGCTCTGAGCTCAGCTGAGCGAGCCGTTCCGCTGAGACGAACAGTACGCCCCCACGGCACCGCTGGTCAGGAATCGAGTCGATCGTGATCGCATCGGCATGCCGAGCCCGCGACGAGCCGCCGGGCCGCCGGATCCCGCGGCCGCCGCAGAACCTCCAGGAGCAGTGTTGAGCACATCCGTCCTACCGCAGCACCCGCAGGCACGTGACTTCCCCATGCTCCCGAGCACGCCGCCGGACAGCCTGCGCATCACCATCCAGGACACGCCGAAGGGCCCCGTCGTCGAGCTGACCGGCTACCTCGACCTGGCCACCACGCCGATGCTGAAGGCGGCCTGCACCGAGGTACTGCGCGGCTCCGCCGACCAGCGCATGGCCGCCGACCTGGAGCACGTGTCCTTCTGCGACTGCACGGGCCTGAACACGCTCCTGCACATCCACCGCCTGGCACAGAAGGGCGACGGCTGGCTGCGGCTCTGCGGGGCCGGGGCGACGTTCCACAAGGTGCTGCGCATCACGGGCCTGGCGCCGATGTTGCGCTGTTACGCCAGCGCCGCCGACGCGTTCAACGATGTGGCCCCGAGTCGCCACGCTGGGTCCCGGCCGTAGTCTGACTTGTTCTAAGCGGCCAACCTGACCCTGCAAGAAGTCGAGAGCGGCCTCAGGGGAGCGTGAGGGCCCTCCGGCTGTCGGCCTGCGAGTCTGGTCGCCACCGAGCCGGAAGGCCCTCACCTATTTCAGGACCGCACTAACTCACTGCACCACCGACCAAACGAACGTCGCGGTGCCGGAGACGCCCACGCTGTCCTTGGCCGTCACGGTCACGGTGTAGGTCCCCAGCGTGGTTCCGCTACCGGAGATGGTGCCGTTGTTGCTGATGGAGATGCCCGGGGGCAGTCCGGTTGCCGTGTAGCCGAGTGTCTGCGCGCTGTTCGAGTCCACGGCCTGCATGGCGAAGGACACTCCCGCGCCCTTCGGGCTGCTGTAGCCGAAGGGGTTGACCACGCCGACTGTTTCGGCGCCCGGGACGCCGGAGTTCGGTGTCACGTTGGCGCTGACCGCGGTGTTCGCCGTCGACACCCCCGCGTAGGAGGCGCCTGCGGCGACCTGGCCGGTCAGTGTGTTGGCCAGCGAGGTGGAGCCGGTCAGCGGCAGGTTGTTCGACGCGTCCCCGACCCGGATGGCATACGTCCCGGCCTGCGCCTCCCACTGGTTGTCCGTACCGGACCAGGAGGCCAGGTTGTGGACCGTCAGCGGGAAGCTGACCTGCGCGCTCTGCCCCGGATTGAGCATGACGCGCTGGAACCCGGCCAGCTGGTTCGGCGGGTCCTGACTGGCTGCCGGATCGCCGACATACAGCTGCGCCACCTCAGCCCCTGCCACAGATCCGGTGTTGGTGACCGTCGCGGTCACGGTGGCCTGGCCGTTGGCGTTGAACCCGCCGACCGCCAAGTTGGAGAAGGCAAACCTGGTGTACGACAGGCCGAACCCGAACGGGAACGCCGGGGTGATGTTCTGCGACTGGTACCAGCGATACCCGATGTTCACACCCTCGCTGTAGATCGGCCCGGTCGGCGTCCCCGGCCACTGCGCCGTGGTCTGCGCCGGAACCTGCGACAACGACGACGGGAACGTCACCGGCAACTTCCCAGACGGGTTCGCCTGGCCGAAGATCAGCGCCGCGACAGCCGCGCCGGTCTCGCCGCCGCCGTACCAGTTCTCGAAGACGCCGGCCACGTTGTTCAGCCATGGCATGACCACCGGCGAGCCGCTGTTGATCACCACGATGGTGTTCGGGTTCGCCGCAGCGACATCGTTGATCATCGTCTCGTCCGTAGCGGACAAGTTGAGCGTCTTCAGGTCGCTCTCCTCGCCCTCGGGCGCGTTGACGTAGATGATCGCGTCCGTCGCCGCCTGTGCCGCGGCCACGGCTTGCGGGATGTTCGTCGTCCCGTTGTCGTTGCCCTGCGTGTACGTGACCTTCACGTTCGGCCCGACCGCGTTCTGGATCCCGGTGATCGGCCAGATCGTGTTCGCGCTCGTCACGGTCCCGCTGCCGCCGCCGGCGATCTCGACGCCGGCGCCGCCGTCGGTGCCGATCACGGCGATGCTTTTCGCAGTGCTCGGATTCGGGTTCAGCGGCAGGATCCCGTTGTTCTTCAACAGGACCGTGCCCTCTTCACCGAGTTGCAGCGCGGTCTGCTGGTGCGCTGCGGAGGTGACCGTGTTGGACAGGGAGCCGCTGGCCGGGTTGTCGAACAGCCCGAAGGCGAACGCCTGGGTCAGGATCCTGCTGACGGCCGCGTTCACCGCGTACTGGCTCAGCGTCCCAGCCTTGATGGCGTTGGCCAGGTCGGTCGGGATCGAGCCGGGGAACGGCATCCCGATGTCCATGCCGCCGACCTCGGAGGCGACGTTGTTGTAGTCGCCGCCCCAGTCGGAGGTGATGTAGCCGCCGTAGTTCGCCGCGTTGTCGAGACCCTTGATCTGCATGTACGAGTTCTGACACGACGCGCTGCCGTTGACGACCGCGTAGGAGCACATGAACGAGGCCGGCGCGGACTGCGCGATGGTCGACTCGAACGGAGCCAGGTACAGCTCCTGCAACGCCTGGTTGCTCACGGTCTCGTTGTTGCCGCCGTTCGGGTACGTCTCCTGGTCGTAGGCCGCGACGTGCTTCACCATGGCCTGAACGCCCTGGCTCTGCAAGCCCTTCACCTGCGCCGAGGTGATCTGCCCGGCCAGGAACGGGTCCTCGCCGTACGTCTCATACGTCCGGCCCCAGCGTGGGTCGCGCACCATGTTCGTTGTCGGGCCGAGCGAGACGTTGACGCCCTTGCCCGCGAACTCGGCACCCATCGCGGTGCCCTCCTGCTGGATCAGCGCCGGGTCGAAGGTGGCCGCCGCGGACTCGCCGTCGGGATAGGCGGTGACCCCGCCGGTCCCGTCGCCGACACCGGTCGGGCCGTCCTGCATGTTCATCGGCGCGATGCACAGGTTGGGGATGCCGGCGACCTGGCCGATGTACGACGAGCCGCCGTCGCCGGAGAGCAGCGTGAACTCCTCGGACTGGTTCATCGTGTTCAGGATCTGCTGGACCCGCTGCGCGACCGGCGCGGTGGAGTTGACCCAGGGGCAGACGCCGTTGCCGCCGTTGCCGTTACCGCCGGAGAGCGGGGGCACGTAGGTCAGACCGTAGACGTCGAACTCCAAGATCGAGTCGCCCCACTGTGTCGCGCGCTTCGTCGCGTTCACCCGGATGTAGCGGGCGGTCGCCGAGAATGTGAACGACTCGCTCCCGCCGGTCGCGGTGGTCGTGGAGTAGACCGTGTTCCAGTTCGCGTTGTCGGTCGACACCTGGATCTGGAACGCCGAGGCGTAGGCGGCCTCCCAGGACAGCGCGGCGGCGCAGATCGAGGTCGGGGCACCGAGGTCGACTTCCAGCCACTGCGGGTCGCTGTACGCGCTCTCCCAGCGGGTACCGGGGTCGCCGTCGGTGGCTGCGGCGGCGAGGTTGCCGGTGGCGGAGTACGTCGAGGAGGCCGTGGTCGGCTGGCCGAGGGCGAGGTCCTGGTAGCCGCAGTACTGCGTCGGACCACCGCCTCCGCCGCCGCCGTTCGAGCCCTGGGCGAAGGACAGGAAGTGCAGGTTCCAGCCGCCCGCGTCCTGCTTCACGGTCAGCGTCTGAGCGCCGGCCGCCAACGTGACGCTCGCGGTGACCGTCGTCCAGGTCTGATACCCGCCGGTGGCGGGAACGGCGACCGCGCCGCTCAGATTGGCACCGGAGGAGTCAGCGATGTGCAGCGCGTCGCCGACCGCCGCCGGCGCGGACACCCGGAAGCTGACGGTGTAGATGCCGCTGGTGGCCACCTGAACCGTGTAGTTGAACCACTGTCCGGCGGTGGTCCAGCCCATGTCGTAGGCGCCGCCGGTTGGACTGGTGTCCTGGGTGTCGGCGGTGTTCTCCAGGTCGATGCCGTCAGTGCGGTAGCTGTTGGCAGTGCCATTGCCAGCCGCGGTGTTGTAGGCGACGCCCTGGCCGCCGGTGTCGTAGTTGGCGACCTGAACGGTGCCGGGCACCGGCGCGGGCGTTCCGCCGAACGGCTTGTCGCCACCGCCGCCACCGCCACCACTGGAGGTGAGAGTGAATGACATGTTGTGGAAGTTGAAACCGTTCGAGTCCTGCTTCACCGTCAGCGTCTGGGTACCGGCCGGCAGAACCAGGCTGGCGGTGACGGTGGTCCAGGTCTCATAACCGCCGGTGTTGGGGACGGCGACGGAGCCGGTGAGGTTCGCGCCGGAGGAGTCGGCAATGTGCAACGCGTCAGTGAGCCCATACGGCGAGGACAGCCGGAAGGCGACGCTGTAGGTACCGGCCGTGGCGACGTTGACCGTGTAGTTGAACCACTGCCCCGGCGTCGTCCAGCCAACGTCATAAGCACCACCGGCCGGGCTGGTGCCCACTGTGTCGGCGGTGGTCTCCAAATCGATGCCGTCGGCGCGGTAGCTGTTGGCGGTGCCGTTTCCGGCGGCGGTGTTGTAGGCGACACCTTGCCCGCCGGTGTCATAGTTCGCAGCTTCGACCAGACCCGGCAAAGCCGCCGCCGTCCCACCGAACGGCGTCCCGGCAGCGGCATGCGCCTCGCTGGGCAAACCCGCCAGCGACGCGGCGAACAACGCGCCTGCCGCCAGCAGGGTACGGAAAACCGGCCGTGGCCTGGACGACCGTGGTCGACCGCGTGCGGGCGTGGACCAGCGCGCGGGTGTGAGGAGCCTCATTGCTGTCCCTTCAGTCCCGGAAGATCCCACAGATGGCAGCAGCCATCGGCTGGTGCGTTATCCGTGCGACGTAATCAGGGAGGGCGCCCTCGTTCGGCTTGAATATTGCGCGCGGGTTAACCACTGTCAATGAAGAACCGGTTCCGGAACCGATCCCGGAACCGGATCCGTTACCGGTTCCGGGCGATCTCGACATCTCGGTGAGGCGGGCGGCGGCCCGCCTCACCCCCGGCGTCGGCTCAGACCTTGAACCGCACCACCTGCGGGTCGTGGTCGCTGGCCTGGTCGGAGAACTCGGCGTTGACGTGCACCACCTGGTAGCTCAGATCCTTGATCCCCCGGCTCACCAGGATGTGGTCGAGCACCTCGGAGACGCCGTCGTACACGTACGTGTACTGCTCGTTCGTCGGCAGGGTGCTGATCAGGTCGGTCAGGATCGACTGACCGCTGCCGTCGGAGGTGCCGGTGCGCAGGGCGCTCAGCGCCGGGCTGAACTGGTAGTCGTTCAGGTCGCCGAGGACGACCACGTCGGCCCTCTTGTCGACGTCCAGCAGCTTCTGCACGAAGTCGTGCTCGACCTGGGCCTGGCCGGCGCGCTGGACGGCCGAGGACTGGGCCGGGTACTGGAAGCGGCCGTCCTGGTTCTGGTCGCCGAGCTTGGCGACGAAGTGGTTGGCGATGACGAAGACGTCCTTGCCGCGGAACTCGAACTCGCCGACCAGCGGCTTGCGGCTGGAGGTCCAGACCGGGTTGGCGGGGTCGATGCGGCCCGGGGACAGGGTCAGGGCCGGGTCGCCGTGCCTGCTTGCCACCTGGGTGCCGGTAGTCGTGCGGTTCACGGTGGCGGGACCGGCGTCGACGAACTTCACGCGGGCCGGGTTGTACAGGAACACGGTGCGGATGTTGCCGCCGGGCTGGCCGCCGTCCTGGTCGTTGGCCGGGTCGATCTCGCGCCAGGCGTACTGCGGGCCGCCGGCCGCCACGATCGCCGCGGTCAGCTTGGTCAGGGTCTGGTCGGCGGCGACGGTGCCGTCGTCGGTGGCGCCGCTGTTGTCCTGGACCTCCTCGACCGAGACCACGTCCGGGGCGGCGAGGTTGGTGACGATGCCGGCGCCGAGGCGCTGGAACTTGGCGTCCGGGTCCGACGGGGCCAGGTTCTCCACGTTGTACGTGGCCACCGACAGTTCCTTGGCCGGGTCCGCGGCGGCGACGACCGGGGCCAGGTGGTTGTTCTGCACGGTGCCCAGCGTCGCGGCCGCGACGAGGAAGCCGCCGTACTGCGAGTAGTCCAGCGGGCCGACGGTGGCGCCGGTGAGGACGTCGCCGACGTTCACGTGCGGGTTGCTGCCGTCGGTGGCGACGACCTCCAGGCGGCCGGAGGGGTACTGGTTCTCGCCGAGGAGTTCCGAGCCGCCGCGGTAGGTGGCGGCCTCGGTCGGCTTCACGGTCACGTACTGCTCGCCGTACTTGTCGGACGGGCCGACCACGCGCGCGTCGTCCACCTCGACCCGCATGCCCTGGATCGAGCGGTAGAAGTCGAGCACCGAGCGGGTCGGGACGACCGGGGTGCTCTCGATGTTCGCGCCGCCCAGGTTCGGGGCGTAGGTCGCGGGGACGTTCGCCGCCGACAGCACGATCGGGGCCGGGAGCGCGTTGCCGCTGCTGACCTTGGTGACGGTCGCGGTGCCGATCTCGGTGACCGACAGGTTCGAGGTGCTGGCGACGGTGTCGCCGGAGGACAGCGGGTAGTAGGACTGCGCCTTGCCGGAGACCAGCACGGAGTCGCCGACCGCGACGGTCGGGGCGGAGCCGGTGTAGACGAACAGCGCCTCGCTGGTCGCGGGGTTGGCGTCCGGGCTCGGGTCCTGGATCCAGAAGCCCTTCGAGCCGCTGGTGCGCAGCGCCGTCACGATGCCCGGCACGTTGGTCACGCTCTGGCCGTTGACCGGCGAGACCCAGCCGGCGCCCTGGATGTCGTGGATGCGCAGCGGACCGGGCTCCGGGGTGCCGCCGCCGGTGCCGCCGGTGCCGCCGGGGGTCGGCGTCGGGGCGCCGGCGGTGAAGTCGGCGCCGTTCTGGTCGGTGTCCGTGCCGGCGGCGTCGCGCGCCACCGAGGTGGTGTTGGACGCGGCCGGGGCGTCGGCGGAGCCCTCGTGGACGACCGCGGTGCCGTAGCCGACCAGGTCCTTGATGCTGGTGTCGGCGGCGCAGTCGGCGGCGGTCTTGCAGGTGAGGGAGGTCTGCGAGGTGACCAGCGCCACCGTCCCGGAGGTGCCGCTGAGGTTGATCGCGCCGGTGGCGTCCGGCGTCGGCAGGTCGGCGGTGCCGCCGGTCCCCGCGGCCTCGGCGACCAGGTAGGTCTTACCGGGGGCGATGCTGCCGCTCAGGTTGGTGACCTGCCACGTCGTGGCGGCACCGGGCGCGGCCGATATGTACTGCACCGACCACGAGGCCAGCGAGACCGGCGCGGTGCCGTCGTTCCGCAGCTCGATGAAGTCGTTCTTCAGCGTGGCGCCGGAGTTGCCGCCACCGCCGTAGACCTCGTTCACGACGACGTCGTTCGACACCGTCGCTTGCGCTGCGGGTAGTGCGAGCAGCGCGGCGACGGTGCTGGCCGAGATCGCGGCCGCGGCCAGTACACGAGTCCTTGACACAGGTTCTCCTCATCAGGGGTCTCAATCGGCACACAGTGTTCGGCATCTTCGCGAACCGTGAGCGTCCGGGACAAGGACAACAAGTACTGATAGGGGGTTGCCCGACAGGGGGGTTCGCCACTGCGCGTGGCGTCTGTTCTCAGCTGGTCGCAGGCGGTATCTGCTGCGCGCCCGGGCCCCAGTCGGAGATCCATTCGTGGCCGGCGTGCTTGTATATCGCCCAGTCGTTGATCCCCAGCGGATTGCCGAAGAGCTTGATCTCCTTGCGGGAGTCCTCCGCCGCGTAGCCGTTGACCCAGATCTGGCCGTGGACGAGCCAGTCGACCTGGGACGGGCTCAGCGACGACCGCCACCGCTCGGCGGCCGCCTCGCACGTGGCGGCCTGCTGTTCGGCGATGAGCTTCGCCTTGCCGGAGTCGGTCAGGATGTCGCAGGCCCCTGCGAAGTCGCCGGTGCCCACGGTGTGGAGGTAGCGCTGGACCGTGGCGCCCATGTGGTTGAGCGACGCCAGGAATCCGTATCCGCCGCCGCCGAGGACGACGACCGCGCCGAGGCCGGTCGCGAGCCACCGTTTCCGGCGCGAGGGGCGCGGTGTCGGGGGTTCGGGGACCGCGTCGGTCGGCGGTGG
>NZ_JAACYW010000350.1 GCF_015356825.1 Catenulispora rubra
CCCCTCACACCCGCGTAGCCACCCGCACCAAATCAGCGACCGCACGCTGCCGACTCCGCGCCGGCCACGCGATCACCGTCGTCACCGGCGCGGCGTCCACCACCGGCACCGCGACCAGATCCCGCCGCAGATCGACGGCGGCCGACTCGGGCACCACCACCGTGGCCCGGCCGAGCGCGATCAGCTGGAAGATCTGCCCGAGATTGTGCACCTCGGGCCCGGGCCCGTCCGGAAAGCTGCCGTCCGGCCTGCACCAGCGCGCCATCGGCAGATCCGGCAGCGCGGCGACCTCCGCGGACCGGATCTGCGCACGCCCGGCCAGCGGATGCGACGTCGGCAGGACCGCCACCTGCGTCTCGGTGAACAGCGCCTCGGTGTCGAGCCCGTCGGCCGGATCGAAGGGCAGGTGCAGCAAGGCCACATCCGCCTGACCACTGAGCAGCAGTCGCTGATGCTGATGCGCCTCACAAAGCAACAGCTCCACCTCGGCGGCCCCGGGCTCCGCGCGATACGCGTCGAGAACCTTCGCCAGCAACTCCCCGGCCGTCCCGGTCTTGACCGCGAGAACGACCCGAGGCCTCTTCTGCGCCGCCTCCTGAGTACGCCGCTCGGCAGCAGCCACCGCGCTGAGAATCGAGCGTGCTTCAGCCAGCAACACGCCCCCGGCCTCGGTGAGCACGACCTTGCGGCTGGTCCGCTCGAGGAGCGTGACGTCCAGCCGCCGTTCGAGCTGAGCGATGGAGCGGGACAACGCCGGCTGCGCGATGTCCAGCCGCTCGGCGGCCTTCCCGAAGTGCAGTTCTTCGGCGACGGCGACGAAGTACTGCAACTCACGGATCTCCATGCGTCCACGGTAACCCCGTGGCTCGTGCACCAATGCCGCGCGGACATGGCTGCGGTGCCGAGTCGGTGTTGGTCCGCGCGGCCGTTCGGACAAGACTTCCAGTCATGAGCGAGAAGACGATCGCGCTGGTCACCGGCGCAAACAAGGGCATCGGGTACGAGATCGCGGCAGGCCTCGGCGCGTTGGGATGGAGCGTCGGCATCGGCGCTCGGGACGAGCAGCGCCGCGACGAGGCGGTGGCCAAGCTGCGCGCGGCGGGAGTCGACGCGTTCGGCGTGACGCTGGACGTCACCGACGACGACAGCGTGGCCGCCGCCGCGCGGCTGATCGAGGAACGCGCGGGCCGGCTCGACGTGCTGGTCAACAACGCCGGCATCGCCGAGGGCTGGCCGGACGTCCCGACGGCCCTGGACCCGCAGGTCCTGCTGCGGATGGTGGACACCAACGTCGTCGGCGTCGTCCGCGTCACCAACGCGATGCTGCCGCTGCTGCGCCGCTCCGCGCACCCGCGCATCGTCAACCAGTCCAGCCACGTCTCGTCGCTGACGTTCCAGACCACGCCGGGGATGAACCGCGGCGGCATCAGCGGCGGCTACACCCCGACGAAGACGTATCTGAACGCTGTCACGATCCAGTACGCCAAGGAGCTGGAGGGCTCGGGCATCCTGATCAACCTCGCGTGCCCGGGCTACGTGGCCACGGACCTGAACGGCTTCCAGGGCACGCTCACCCCGGCGCAGGGCGCGGCGGCCTCGATCCGGCTGGCCACGCTCCCGGACGACGGCCCCAGCGGCGGCCTGTTCGACGCCGACGGAGTGGTGCCCTGGTAGCCGCGGACCTGTCGGACTGAGCCCCTAGGGTCCTTCTCCATGGACGAGGATCTGAAGACACGGTGAGGACGACGAGGAAGACGTCGAGTACCTGGCCAACCTGATGTCCGGCGAAGCGGATCTGTCGGGGCCGCCCGCGCCCGGGAAGCTGGTCGAGTCGGGGACCACCAACATCGGGCTGGTGCGCACCGAGGCCGGCGGCTGGGACGTGCCGCGCCTGGTGAAATGGGACGGGGCGGTCAACCACGGCATCACCGGGGCCGAGCACAGCAACGTGCTGAAGTACTGGCACGAGCGCTACGGGGCCGAGCTCGTCGTCGCCACGTACGACGTGCTGGAACTGCGCGTCGCGAACCCGCCGACCGAGCGCGAGGAGATCGAGGCCGTGACGCGGGCGCAGTACCACTACTGCGTGGACGTCGTCGACCAGGGCGTCGAGACCCTGGCCGCACTGGCCCAGAAGCAAGTTCACACCCACCACTGGTACTTCTGGTGGGACTGAGGCTCTAGGGTGCCCATCATGGACCTGATGGGCACGGCGGTGGTGAAGGGCACGCTCGCGGACGGCACCGAGGTTCGGGCGGTGACCGTGGAGGCGGGGACGGCGCTGGAGGTGTGGCGCGTCCTGCGCGACGCGCACGCCACGACCGGGCTGTGGCCGTTCCTGGTGGATCCGGAGGAGCCGACGGTCCTGGACAAACTGCCGCTGTCCTCGGAGAAGCGGGAGCGTCATCGCGGCGCCGCCGAGATCTTCGCAAGTGGGGACGTCCCCACTTTGAGCGGCGGGCCCCGGGCCGACCCGGTGTCGTCCGCGGCGCGGACGACGACCATCGGCCTGCTCCCGGCCGAGTACGGCGGGATCGAGGTGCCCGGCCTGCTCGACTGGGACGGGGCGCTGGGAACGTCAGGGCTCGAACACACCGCCGTGCTCGCCGACTGGCGCCGTCGCTTCGGTGCCGAGCTGCTGACGGTGACCCGCGACCGGATCGAGCTGCACGTGCCGCGTCCGCCGACAGACCCTGAGCAGGTCGCGGCGGTAGCGCGGGAGCAGAACGGCTACTGCCCCGACGTCGAGTCCCCAAGTACTGGAACCTTATGGGGTTTCCAGTGGGAGTGAGCTGAACGAATCAAAGGGCCGGCGCCGGATTTCCCCGACGCCGGCCCTTCGACAAACCTCAGGCGTTCACACCGGCCATAGCCTTCGGCGCCGCACCGTCCGCGTCGGCCTCGGCGTCGATCGTGTCCGGCGTCGTCATCGCCGACATCCGCGGCGTCTTCACCAGGAACGGCACCACCGCGGCGACCAGCGCCAGCGCCGAGGCGATCAGGAAGGCGTGGGTGTAGGCGTCGACGGTCGGCAGCTTCACGCCGGGGGCGACCTGCTTCATGTTGCCGGTCAGCACCGCGCCGATCACGGCCGTGCCGACGGCGCCGCCGACGGTGCGCAGCACCGCGTTCATGCCGTTGGCGATGCCCGACTGCTGCACCGGGACCGAGGCGTTGATGTAGGCCGGCATGGCCGCGTATGCCATGCCCACGCCGACGCCCATCACGCCGGAGGCGACCACCACGTGCCAGCTGGAGCTGTGCGCGAAGACCAGCAGGCCCAGGCCCGCCGCGGCGAACGCGCCGCCGAGCACCAGGGGCAGGCGCGGGCCGCTGCGCTTGATCAGCGCGGCGCCGACCGGGGCGGCGGCGAAGGAGCCGACCGCGGAGGGGAACAGCATCCAGCCGGAGGCCAGGACCGTGGCGCCGAAGCCGTAGCCGACCGCCTTCGGGGTCTGCGTGAAGTCGCTCATCAGCAGGAACGACCCGTACATCGCGAAGCCGACCAGGACGCCGGCGGTGTTGGTGACCGCGATCGCCGGCTTGGCCAGCATCGAGATGTCCACCAGCGGGGAGGCCACGCGGCGCTCGACCACGACCCAGACCACCAGGAGCACCGCGGCGGCCACGAACAGGCCCATGGTCCGGGTGGAGCCCCAGCCCCAGTCGTTGCCCTGGCTGACCGCGATCAGCAGCGCCGACAGCCAGCCGGCCAGCAGCAGCGCGCCCAGCGGGTCGGCCTTGCCCTCGGCCTTGATCGGGTCGTGCGGGACCTTGACCAGCACCAGCGCGAAGGCGATGGCGGCCAGGATGGCACCCATCCAGAACACGGCCTGGTAGCTGAAGTGCTCCACGACCAGGCCGGTGGCGACCAGACCCAGGCCCGAGCCGACGCCCAGGGCCGCGGAGACCATCGCCACGCCGCCGGTGACCTTCTCGCGGGGCAACTCGTCACGGACGACGGCCACGGCCAGCGGCAGGATCGCGCCACCGGTACCGGCGACGATGCGGGCTATCAGCAGCATCCCGAAGGAGCCGCCGATCCCGCCCAGGACGCCGCCGACCAGCACGCCGGCGATCGCCACCACCAGCATCGGCTTGCGGCCGCGCAGGTCGCCGACGCGCGCCAGCAGCGGCGTGAGCACGGCGGCCGAGAGCAGGTTCGCGGTCATCAGCCAGGTGATGCCGCTGCCCGCCACGTTCAGGTCCTTCTGCAGCGTCGGCAGGATCGGGACCACGGAGGTCTGGACGAGGGAGAAAGCCAGAACGGACAACACGAGCGCGGGCAGTACTCCCCGCGATCGCCGCGCCTGGTCGGACATGATGCGCTCCATACTTTTACTGGTTTACAGTTAACGTCATGAAGTATTTAACCACGACCGGCCCGGATGTTGAGCACGGGACGGCGCCCGCATACCGTTGCCCCGTGAGCAGCACCGAACACCACGCCGTCCTGGACAACCGCCGCGACCCCGTGACCGCGGAGGTGCTGGAGCTCTTCTGGGCCGCCTCGCAGGCCTTCTACGACAACTACGACGAGGCCGCCGCGCGCCACGACCTGACCCGGATGCAGGCGTTCGTGCTGGCCAACCTGATGTCGGGGCCGAAGCCGATGCGGTTCCTGGCCGAGCACCTGAAGTGTGAGCCGTCGAACATCACCGGGCTGGTGGACCGGATGGAGGCGCGCGGGCTGGTGACGCGGGAGCCGGATCCGGAGGACCGGCGAGTGAAGAGAATCACAGCGACCGAACTCGGGCGCGCGTCGTTCGACGCGGTGTGGGGCGGGCTGACGTTCGCCGCGGAGCCGTTGGCCGGGCTGAGCGGGAGCGAGCGGAAGACACTGCGGGATCTGCTGCGTCGGGTGGTGCCGGCGGCGGAGTGAGATTCCGCCGCCTCAGTACTTCAGCTTTCAGACTTCAGACTTCAGGCCTCAGCCCGGGTTGCCCGACGTGCTGGTGCTAGGGATGTCGGCGGAGGTCGGCTTGGGATCGCCGGTCACGGCCGAGGTGACGGCGGCGGCCAGGATCAGGGCCGTCACGACGGTCTGCACGATCGCCACGCGCAGGTGGCGGGCGCGGAACAACAGATACGTGACCACCCCGAACACGACCGACACCCCGAACAGCACGACCAGGTCCTCGGCCCAGGCCTCGCGGCGCAGGTGCAAGGTGGCGTCGCCGAAGCGCTGGACCTCGATCACGAACAGCGCGACCAGGGCGACGACCGCGACGGCCAGGTCGGCCAGCAGGACGCGCGCCATCAGCGGCATGCGCTCGGCTTCGGGCTCGTACGACGACGGGGCCGGGGCCGGGGCCGGGCGGCGACGGGGCTCGGCGGCTCGACCGGCCTCACCCGCAACCGGAGCTTGTCCCTGACCCACCGCGGCTGTCCCAGGCGCCTCGACCGGCTGTGCGGCCTCGGCCACGTCGGCGGGACCTCCCTGGGCGGGAACCGCCGCAAGGCCCGGTTCCTGCGTACTGGATATCTCAGGGTTCGCCATCATCCGCCGTTCTTCGTGATCGGGCCGCGTACGACTGTGGCGCTTATGCTGGCCCAGCCGACCCCCGAGGCGCCAGTGCCGCTGCTAGTCGCCCTCCGGCCACCTCAGGTCCGGCTCCATCACGCCGGAGACAACACACTGATGAAGTGCGCCGCCGTCTTGGCCATGTCCTCACGCGCGGGAGCCAGGTACTTGCGCGGGTCGACGGCGTTGGCCGGCGCCTGCTCCAGCCACGCCCGCACGGCGCCGGTGAAGGCGATGTTCAGCGCGGTGCCGATGTTCACCTTGACCACTCCCCCGGCGACGGCGCGCGCCAGCTCCTCGTCCGGCACGCCGGAGGAGCCGTGCAGCACCAGCGGGACGCCGACCGCGTCGCGCAGCCGGGCTATGAGTTCGTGGTCGAGCACGGCGCTGCGGTCGGTCATGGCGTGCGAGCTGCCGACGGCCACGGCCAGGGCGTCCACGCCGGTCGCGGCGACGAACCCGCGCGCCTCGTCGGGGTCGGTGCGCGCGCCGGGGGCGTGCGCGGACAGCGGCGGCTCCCCGTCCTTGCCGCCGACCTTGCCGAGTTCGGCCTCCAGCCACAGGCCGTGGGAGTGGGCCCAGTCGGCGGCCTCGCGGGTGGCCTGCACGTTCTCGGCGTAGGGCAGGTGCGAGCCGTCGAACATGGCCGAGCCGAAGCCGTAGTCGGCGGCCTGGCGCAGCAGCGCGGGATCCTCGACGTGGTCCAGGTGTAGCGCGACCTCGACGCCTGCGGCCTCGGCGACGGCGGCGGAGGCGCGCGCGATCGGCGCGAGGCGGCCGTGGTGGAACTTCACGGCGTTCTCGGAGATCTGCAGGATCACCGGCGACTGCGCGGTCTCGGCGGCGGCGACGATGGCCTCGGCGTGCTCCAGGGTGATGACGTTGAAGGCGGCCAGGGCGCGGCGCTCGGCGCGGGCGGCGGTGATGAGGTCGCCGGTGGGCTTCAGGGGCATGGCGGGTCCTTGGTCTTCGGGCTTCGGGCTCGGGCTTCGGCTCAGCTTCGGGTTAGGTTTCGGGCTCGGGCTCGGGCTCGGGCTGTGGGCTCGGGCTCAGGCGGCGGGCTTCGGGTCGAGCGCTGATCTCGGAGCGGAATCGGCGGTAAGCCTCGGCATCGAACATCCCGGCCCGGTCCGTCAGCACGGTCGCCGCCGACAACGCAGCCGCATCGGCCAGCATCTCCGGCCAAGCACTCCCGTCGACGAGCCCCACGGCCAGCGCCGCGACCGAGGCGTCACCCGCACCAGTGGGGTTACCGCCCTCGATGCGCGGAGGCCTCGCGATCCAGGTGCCCTCGGCGGTCACAGCGGTGAGGCCGTCAGGTCCGCTCGAAGCGACCACCGCCCGAGCCCCGCGCTTCAGCAGCTCCCCCGCGGCGGCGACCGGGTCGGCCAGTCCTGTGGCGTCGAGCAATTCGTGGGCGTTCGGCTTCACGATCGCCGGCCCCGCCGACAAGGCAGCCAGCAACGGCGCGCCTTCGGTGTCGAGAATCGTCGGGACACCGAATCCGTCTGCCAGTTCCACCAGCGAGGCATAAGCATCGTCGGCCAGGCCTCGCGGCAGCTTGCCCGACAGCACCAGCACCGCCACGTCGTCGAGCACCGCGGTCTCCAACAAAGAAGCCACGGCCGCACATATCTCGGCCCACTCGTCGGCGCCGATCTCAGGCCCGGCCTCGTTGAAGCCGGTCGCGAGCCCTGATTCCTCGACCACTGTCACCGTCCGCCGAGTCGCCCCGGCGATCCGTATGACGTGGTGCGGAACCGCCGATGCTTCTAGCTCCGCGCGCACCGCGTCGCCGTCGAAGCCGCCGAGCGGCAGAACCGCTACCGTCTCTCGGCCCAGCGTGTGCAGGGTCCGGGCGACGTTCACGCCCTTGCCGCCAGCCTGAGCGTGCACCTGCGGCCGGTGCGTGGTCCCCGGTAGCAAAGCAGGGACCGTATACGTGATGTCCAGAGCCGGGTTGAGCGTGAGCGTGACTATCACGGCACCCGGTCCTGAGGCACCAGATCCCACGCCAGCAGCCCCGCGCCCAAGCACCCGGCCAGGTCGCCGAGCTCGGCGGTCACCAGCTCCGGCAGCACGTGGTACGTCGCCTTGCCCGCCAGCGACTCGGCCAGCGGCACCATCAGCACATCACCGGCCTCGGCCAGCCCGCCGCCGATGACCACGCGGTCCGGGTCGAGCAGCGCGGCGGTGGTCAGGAGCGCGTCGGCCAAGACGTCGACCGCCTCGTCCCAGATGGCGCGGGCGATCGGGTCGCCGGTGGCCAGGCGCGCGGCGACGTCCAAGGCGCCGGCGTTCGGCGTGCCGGCGGCCTGCGCGTAGCGCGCCGCGACCGCGCCGGCCGAGGAGTACTGCGCCAGACACCCGTGCAGGCCGCAGCCGCAGGGCAGGCCGCCGGGTCGGACCACGAAGTGCCCGAACTCGCCGCCCATGCCGTGGGTGCCGAGGTTCGGCACGCCGTCGATCATGATCGCGCCGCCGATGCTGGTGCCCAGCGGCAAGAAGATGAAGCGCGCGGAGCCGCGGCCGGCGCCGATGCGGGCCTCGGCCACTCCCCCGGCGCGCACGTCGTGGCCGATCGCGACCGGCACGGCCAGGCGCTTGCCGAGCAGTTCGCGGAACGGCACGTCGCGCCAGCCGACGGTGGCCGAGAACACCCCGACGCCGATCTGCTCGTTGATGATCCCGGGCAGCGCGAAGCCGGCCGCGACGACCGGCGTGCCGTCGGCCGCAGCTTCCTCGACCAGCTCGGCGGCGAAGTCCGCGATCGTGTCGATGACGGCCTGCGGGCCGCGCTCGATGCGGGTGGCGCGCCGCCAGGTGCGCGTCAGCGTGCCGTCGGCGGTGACCAGACCGGCCTTGATGCCGGTGCCGCCGACGTCGAGGGCCAGCGCGTACCGCTGCTCAGGATCGGACATCTCAGACCTCGGACAGGACGACGGAGCGGGTCAGGTTGCGCGGGTTGTCGACCTCCAGGCCCTTGCGCGCGCCGAGCGCCACGGCCAGCCGCTGCACGCGGATCAGCTCGGCCAGCGGGTCGCGGCCGTCGGCGGTGCCGTCCGCGGTGCCGTCCAGCCACTGCCCGCCGGTGGCCAGCACCTGCTCGGCCAACCCGCGCGGGGCCTCGCCGAGCATCCAGGTCACGGTACCCGGGGAGGCGATGCTGATCGGCCCGTGCCGGTATTCCATCGCCGGGTACGACTGGGTCCAGGTCAGCGAGGCCTCGGTCATCTTCAGCCCGGCCTCGTTGGCCAGCCCGACGGTCCAGCCCCGGCCCAGGAAGGCGAACTGGGTCTTGTCCAGGATCCCGTCCGGCAGCGGCTCGCTGACGCAGCGCCGGGCGTCGGCGACGATCTTCTCCAGGTCGAAGGCGGTACCGGACTGCGCGGCGACGTGCGCGCGGAACAGGGTCAGCGCGGTGGTCGCGAAGCGGGTCTGCACGACCGACTTCTCGTCGGCGAAGTCCAGCACGATGGTCCGGTCGGCCAGCGCCGGGGCCGGGGTGTCGGGGTCGGCGATCACCGCGACGGTCGGGATGGCGCCCTTGAGGCGCTGGAGCAGTTCCAGCACCTCGGTCGTGGTGCCGGAGCGGCTGAGCGCGACCACGCGGTCGTAGGCGCGGCCGAAGGGGAACTCGGAGGCGGCGAAGGCGTCGGTGTCGCCGAGGCCGGCCTGTTCGCGCAGGACCGCGTAGGCCTGCGCCATGTACAGCGAGGTGCCGCAGCCGACGACCGCGACGCGCTCGCCCTTCTTCGGCAGCGCCTCGGCGGTCGGGCCGACGGCCAGGGCGGCGGCCCGGCGCCAGGTGTCCGGCTGGCTCGCTATCTCGGCGTCGACGTGTTCGGATCCGGACATGGCTTCTCTCCCAAGGCTACTGCGTTCAATGTGTAGCTGTGACTCCCGTGCTTATATCTGAACGATAGCCAGACAAGTCGAGCAGAATCAAGCAGGAAGAAATATGGGGTGGTCAGCTGCCACGTGGCGCGACCTGGCTGATAATTCGGCGCAGGGGTGAGTGCGCTCGTGGGCCGGTCCGCGCGGGCGCCGGCCCGGCTTGGCTGGCCCGGCTGGCCCGGCTGGCCCGCTCAGTCTGTTCAGCCTGTTCTGTCGGTTCAGTCTGTTCAGTCTGTTCAGTCCGCGAGATGGATCCGGACCCCGAGCTCCCGCAGCGCGTCCAGTTCGGCGGGATCGGCGCTGGGATCGGTCACCAGATCCGAGACGAGCGCGGCCTCGGCGATGCGCGCGAAGGCCCGGCGCCCGACCTTGGTGCCGTCGGCGACCACGATCACGCGCGCCGACTGCAGGATCATGGCGCGGTTGGTCTGCGCCTCGACCTCGTGGTGCGTGGTGACGCCGGCCGCCGCGCTGACCCCGCCGACGCCCAGGAACGAGGCGTCCAGGTTGAAGCCCTCCAGCGCGCGCTCGGCGACCGGGCCGATCAGCTCGTAGGACTCGGTCCGCACGGTGCCGCCGGTGACCACCAGGTCTATGGCCGGACGCAGCGCCAGCTCGGCGGCGATGTTGAGCGCGTTGGTGACGATCTTCAGCCCGCCGCGCATCCCGAGGAACCGCGCCACCTCGCTGGTGGTCGTGCCCCCGCACAGGCCCACGGTCGCCGCGCTCTCGTCGATCAGACCGGCCGCGAGCTCGGCGATCCGGCTCTTCTCCTCCTGCTGGCGCGCGCCGCGGTAGCGCATGGGCAGCTCGTACAGCACGCCGGCCGGGACGGCGCCGCCGTGCGTGCGCTTGACCAGGCCCTGTTCCTCCAGGGCTTGGAGGTCGCGGCGGATCGTGGCCTGGGAAGTGCCCAGGCGTTCGGCGGTTTCCACCACACCCACCGAACCGTGGTCGGCCAGCAAGGCGAGGATGGCTCCGAGGCGGTCTTCTTGGCGCATGGGGACACAGTAGCGCGCGATCGCTCACTGGGATGTTCGTTCGCGCAGAATCCGAGCATGAATGATCATCGTCTTTCCCGCGCGCCCCAACCGTCCCGTTATTCTGTATTCGATGACAGTTTCGTAACTTCATGGTGACTCGTCCTGATCATGCTCGTTGTCCGGGACATGGCGTGGATTTCTCGACGGTCCTCGGATCGGGCCCTGGTCGCAGCCCTGACAGCGCTGGCCGCGGTGATGTTCGGGTGGGGCTTCCAGCACGGCCGGACGCACCCCTACTACACGGCGGCCGTCCGCTCGATGGGCGCCGACTGGCACGACTTCGTCTACGGGGCCTTCGACCCGGCGGGCTTCATCACCACCGACAAGCTGCCCGGCGCGTTCTGGGTACAGGCGCTGTCGGTGCGGATGTTCGGGTTCCACCCCTGGGCGGTGCTGCTTCCGCAGGTGCTGGCGGCGACGGCGTGCGTGCCGCTGCTGTTCGTCACGGTGCGGCGCTGGGCCGGTCGGGGCGCCGGGTACGCCGCCGCCGTCGGCTACACGCTGACCCCGGTGACCGTGGCGCTGTCGCGCACGAACATCCCCGACGCGCTGATGGTGTTCTTCATGGTCGTCGCCGCGCACGCGCTGTGGCGCTGGGCCGACGGCGGACGGCGCGCCGCGTGGTGGCTGGCGGCCTCGGCGGTGTGGCTGGGGGTGGCGTTCAACGTGAAGATGGGGCAGGCGCTGCTGGTCGTGCCGGTCTTCGCCGGGACGTGTTTCCTGCTCGGCGCCGGCACGCGCTGGTGGCGCCTGGGCCGGGCGGCTGCGTACGGGGCGCTGGTCGCGGCGGTGTCACTGGCGTGGATGGTGTTCGTGACGCTGACGCCGGCCTCGCAGCGCCCTTACATCGACGGGTCGGTCCACAACTCGGTGTGGGAGATGGTGTTCCAGTACAACGGCTTCGGCCGCATCGGCGGCCAGGGCGCCGGCACCGACCCGCTGGCCGGGGGCGCGGTGCTGTCGGGGGC
>NZ_JAACYW010000351.1 GCF_015356825.1 Catenulispora rubra
CCACCGCACCGCGCGGCCGCAATCCGCGCGGCCAGGGCGAGCGGCTGCGCGCCGAGATCATCGACGCGGCGCTGCGGCTGCTGGACGACCTCGCCGACGACCAGGCGCTGTCCATGCGCGCCGTGGCCCGCGAGGTCGGCGTCGCCGCGACCTCGGTCTACATCCACTTCGCCGACCGCGACGCCCTGGTGCTGGCCGCACTCGAGCACTGCCACACCGACCTCCAGCGTGCGGCGAAAGACGCGGAGTCCAGCGCCGCCGATCCGGTGGCCGCGCTACGTGCCCGGGCGACGCTGCTGGTGGCCTGGTCCCGCGAACACCCGGGCCTGTACAAGGTGCTGCACGAGAGCACACTCAACCGCCGCTCGGACATGTCCTTCAAGGAGGAGATGGCCCAGCACACCACCGCCGCGATCCGCCGCTGCATGGACGCCGGCCTGGTCCCGCAGGCCGACGCGGCAACCGTCTCCCTGGACCTGCGCACGGCCGTCCACGGCGCGGTCTCGCTGCGCGTCAACCAGCCCGAGCTGCCCTGGCCACCGCTGGAGGACCAGCTGGACCGGTTCCTGGTGAAGCTGGTCGGCGTCCCGCCGGTCGCTCAGGAGGAGTAGGACGAAGTAGACGAATAGCTAGCGACGGCCCGCAGCGCGACATCCACCGACGCCTGCAAACCCTCGCACCCCGCGCCGGCCGCGGCATGGACCGCCAGCCCCTGCCCAAGCGTCACCACGAACCGGGCCAGCGCAGCAGTGTCAGTGCCGGCCACGAGGTCACCCTCCCGCTCCGCCCGGGCCAGTCGCTTCGCGAGCGCGTCTTCGAAGACCGCCCGGAACTCGGCCAAGAACTCTGAGACGCCGCTGTTCCCCGGCGCACACGACAGCCCGCCCTGGATCGACAAGCAGCCGGGCGGATGGTCGCCGCCGGTCAGAGCATTTACCGCCGCGCGCAAGTAGCGCTCGACGACGCCGTACGCGGTGGGCTCGTCCAAGGTGGCAGGCGCATACGCGACGTACGTATCCCGGTAGCGGACCACGGCGCGGCGGAACAGCTCTTCCTTGCTGCCGAACACGGCGTACAGGCTCGGCTTGTTGATGCCCATCGCGGCGGTGAGGTCGCTCATCGAAGCGCCCTCGTAGCCGTGCTCCCAGAAAACCCGGATGGCCCGGTCCAGGACCTCGTCCTCCTCGAAGCCCCGCGGCCGGCCCCGGCCTCGACGGTCGTCAGCAGCGTTCACGAAACCCATGCTACCAGTCGGTACAAAAATGTGCCCCGCGACCCCAACCGATCGGTACAGAATCTGCTAGCGTGGGCCGCGCAACCGAACGGTACAAAAATAGGAGTCGCATCATGGGACAGCTCGACGGCAAGACCGCCCTGGTCACCGGCGCCACCTCCGGCATAGGCCGGGCCACGGCCCGCGCGTTCGCAGCCGAGGGGGCGTACGTCTTCCTGACCGGGCGGCGCGAGAAGGAGCTGGCCGAGGCCGTGGCCGAGATCGGCGCGGAGCGGGCGACCGGCGTCCAGGCCGACGTCACCGACCTCGCGGACCTCGACCGCGTCATGGCGGCGATCCGGGAGACGGGCCGGGACCTGGACGTCCTGTTCGCCAACGCGGGCATCGGCGAGTTCGCGACCCTCGGCAACATCACCTGGGAGCACTACGCGGACACGTTCAACACCAACGTCGGCGGCATCGTGTTCTCCGTCCAGAAGGCGCTGCCTCTGCTGAAGGACGGCTCGTCGATCATCCTGTGCGGCTCCAACATCGGCATCAAGGCCTCACCGGCGATGAGCGTCTACGCCGCCACGAAGGCCGCGATCCGCTCGCTCGGCCGCACCTGGGCCGCGGAGTTGATCGGCCGGGGCATCCGCGTCAACACGATCGCCCCCGGGCCCACCGAGACCCCTGGATTCCTCGCGCTGAGCCCCGACGAAGAGCAGTTGCGTGCCGCGGTCATCGCGACCGTGCCCATGAACCGCCTCGGCCGGCCCGAGGAGACCGCGGAGGCCGTGACCTTCCTCGCCTCAGACCGCAGCAGCTTCATGACCGGCGCCGAGGTCTACGTCGACGGCGGCGCCAGCCAGGTCTGACGCGAGCGCCCCGAGCAGTGCCAGCCGTTCGGCGTCCGGGCTCCCCGGCTCGGCGCTGCCGACCAGCAGGTACTGCCCGGGCGCGTCCTGGAGCTCAAAGGTCTGATAGCTGAGCGTCAGCCGGCCCGCGTCCGGGTGGTCGAAGGTCTTGGTCCTGCCTGCCAGCCGCCCGACGTCCTGGCGGCTCCACAGCTCCGCGAACTCCGCGCTCTCGGCCACGAGCCCGTCGATCAGGGCCGGCATGCGGGGGTCGTGGAGTTCGTGGCCGTAGGCCGCGCGGAGTGCCGCGACGGTGTCAGCGGCGACGGAGGACCAGTCGACGAACAGGTCGCGCGCTGCGGGGTCGCAGAACAGCGCGTGGACGATGCCGCGCGGGTCGGTCAGCGGCGAGAGCAGGGCGTCGGCGAGGGGGTTCGTGGCGAGGACTTCGAGGCGTCGGTTCACGAGGTAGGCGACCGCGCCGGGGAAGGCGTGCATCAGCCGCAGCAGCTCCGGCGTGGGCTCCGGCATGGCTCGATCCGAGTCCGGGCTCGGGGTCGAGGTCGGCGTCTCGGTCCTCGGTACCAGACCGGCCAGCCGGTAGACATGCCAGCAGGCGTCCGAATCCAGGCACAACGCCCGCGCGATCGCGTCCACGACCTGGCCGGAGGGGTGACGCTCGCGTCCCTGCTCCAGCCGGGCGTAGTAGTCGGCGCTGACGCCCGCCAGGACGGCGACCTCCTCGCGCCGCAACCCGCGCACCCGACGGCCCTGCGAGGTGGGAAAGCCGACGTCGGCCGGGACGACGCGCGACCGCCGCGCCAGCAGGAATTCCCCCAGCTCGTTGCCGCTCATGCTCTGGATCGTACGCCGCTGTACCTAGGAGTCACGCACCTAGGAAGACCTGTCCTGCCGCTTTCGACGGCGCGGACTCATCCTTTCGGTAGTGGTCAACGCACGACACGACCACCGACGCCCCGAACGACGCCCCGAAAGGCACGCCATGTCTCACCCCTCCACCGAAACCGTCTCAAAAGTGGTCCTGATCACCGGGGCCAGCAGCGGGATCGGCGAGGCCACCGCCCGACGGCTCGCCGCCGCCGGCCACCGCGTGGCGCTCGGAGCCCGCCGCACAGACCGCCTCGACCTGCTCGCCAAGGACATCGAGGCCGACGGCGGCAGCGCCCTCGCGCACGAGCTGGATGTGACCGACCTGGCCAGCATGCAGGGGTTCATCGCGGCGGTACGCGACCGGTTCGGTCGCGTCGACGTCCTGGTGAACAACGCCGGCGTCATGCCGTTGTCGCCGCTGGCCGCGCTCCGGGTCGACGAGTGGAACCAGATGATCGACGTGAACCTGCGCGGCGTCCTGCACGGCATCGCCGCCGTCCTGCCGCTCATGCAGGAACAGCGCTCGGGACACATCGTGAACATCGCCTCGGTCTCGGGCCTGCGGGTCGATCCGACCTCCGCCGTCTACAGCGCGACCAAGTTCGCAGTCCGCGCGCTGTCGGAGGGGCTGCGCCAGGAGAGCCGGGACGTCCGGGTCACGGTGGTCAACCCGGGGCTGACGCGCAGCGAGTTGGCCGACTCCATCAGCGACGGCGGGATCAAGGGCGCGGTGGACGAGATGATGGCGATCGCCATCCCGGCCACCGCGATCGCCGAGGCGATCCGGTACGCGGTATCGCAGTCGGCTGATGTGGATGTCAACGAGATCGTCGTCCGCCCCACCGCTCAGGGATAAGAGGCAGCACCGATGGTGACCGAAGAGCAGATCAACGACTGGGTCGAAGGCTACGTGCGGGCCTGGACCAGCAACGCCAAGAAGGACATCGCCGCGCTGTTCACGCCGAAGGCCGAGTATCACGAACGGCCCTACGAGACCGACTGGATCCGCCGTGACGCGATCGTCGAGGGCTGGCTCAGCCGCGCACAGTGGCAGGAGGGCGGTTGGGAGTTCGAGTGGTCGCTCCTCGCCGTCAACGGCGACACGGCCGCGATCGAGGGCACCGGCCGCTACAAGGAACTGGGCACGTTCGCCAACCTGTGGACGGTGACGTTCGACAAGAACGGCAAGTGCGTCATGTTCCGCATGTGGAACAACCAGGTTTGAGCGCCGTCGCAGCGGCACGCGATGCGGCGACGATCGTCGGACCCGGATGGCTGCCGCAGTCGTGATCCAGCCTGGCAGAATTCAGCCCCATGACGGCTCCGCCCCTGCCGCAAGCGCCCCAGGCGCCGGTGCTCGACGTTCCTCCGGAGCGGGACGTGCGGCGGGCGGCCGACGCGGTGCGGCTGATCGTGTCCGGCGCGGTGCTCGTGGCGACGGTGCTGCTCGCGGTGGCCACGCGGACGTTCGCGCGGCAGGTGCAGCACGGGCTGATCACGGCGGTCGCCGCGCTGCCGGTCGGGCTGCGGGACGTGCTGGTCGCGGTGGTGCAGATCGCGGCGGTGCTGGGGCCGTTGGCCGCCGTCGTGGTGGTGGTCCGGCGGCGGCGCAGCGATGCGCTGTTGCGGGTGCTGCCCGCCGCGGCGCTCGGGGCGCTCCTGGCCGGGGCGCTGGTGCACACGGTCCTGACCCACAGCCGGCCGGCGGAGTGGCCCGCGGTGCTCACCGATCACCGGGCCCTGCTTCCGGTGGGGTGGCCGTCGGCGGTGTACCTGGCGAGCTGCGCCTCCGCCGCCGTCACGGCCGGGCCGTGGCTGTCGCGGCGGTGGCGGCGTGCGGTGTGGCAGTCGGTCGCCGGGAGCGTGGTGCTGAGCGCGGCGGCTGCGGCGGTGCTGCCGATGGACGGGGTGGCGGCGCTGGCGATCGGGGGCGTGGCGGCCTCGATCGTGCTGCTGCTCGGCGGGGCTCCGCCGGATCGGCCCGGGCCCCGGGCCGTCGCCGACGCGCTGGTGGCGTGCGGGCTGCCGATCACGGTGCTGCATGAAGTACCCGCCTCCGACCAGCGGGACAGCGAGGGGATCCGCTACCTCGCCGAGACCGCCGAGGGACGCAACTCGGTGCGGGTGCTCGGCCGCGAGGACCACAACCGCGACCTGTTCCACCGGATGTGGCGGCGGCTGCTGCTGACCGAGCCCGGGGATCTGGCGATCGAGCCGTTGGCGGCGGCCGAGCACGAGCTGGTGATGCTGGTCGCGGCCGGGCACACCGGGGCGCGGGTGGTGGAGCCGGTGACGGCGTTCCCGGTGGCCGGCGGCGGGGCGATGCTGGTCACGGACGACGATTCGCGGGAGCGGCTGCTCTTCAGCGACGCAACGGCTAGCTCCAGCGGCTCCGACAACTCGGCCGACTCCGACGACGCAGCCCTCACCGACGCCTGGCGCTCGGTCGCTCACCTCCAACAGCACCGGATCGCCCACAGAGCCCTGACACCCGACCATATCCTCGTCGCCCGCGACGGCAGCACGCGCCTGGAGGCCTTCGCCCGCGCCCGCCTCGACGCCTCCCCCACGCAGCTCGGTACCGACCTGGCGGTGCTGCTGGCGACGTCCGGAGCCCGGATCGGGCCGGAACGCGCGGTCGCCTGCGCCCTGGCGGGCCTGGGCCCGGACCGTCTGGCGACAGTCCTGCCGTACCTACAGACGCTGGCGTTGATAGGAAGTCCGGCCCGGCCCGCCGTCGCCGAGCACGACCGCGCCGCGGCCCAGGCGGCACGTGCGGCGGCCAAGCACCGGACGCTGCGGGCCGGCGGCGGGCCGAGCCTGCTGCGTGACCTGTCCGGGGCGGTCCGCGAGGCCTGCCATGTGGAGGAGCCGAAGAAGGCCCACCTCGCGCGGTTGACGTGGAAGAAGGCGCTGGCGCTGGTCGGGGCGCTGCTGGTGATCCATCTGATCCTGCCGCAGCTGGCCAACGCCGGGACCGCCACCGCGGCGCTGAAGACGGCGGACTGGTGGTGGGTGCTGGCGGCGGTGCCGATCGTGCTGCTTTCGCAGGTCTTCTCGGCGTTCCTGCAGGCCGGCACGATTCCCGAGCGGCTGCCGTTCCCACCCAACGTGCTGGTGCAGTTCGCGTCCTCGTTCCTGAACCGCATCACCCCGAACAACGTCGGCGGCATGGCGCTGAACCTCAGGTTCCTGCAGAAGGCCGGCGTCGAGACCGGCTCGGCCACCGCGGCCGTCGGCCTGCAGAGCGTGGCCGGCGCGTTGGCGAGCGCCATCGTGTCAGTGACCTTCTTCGCCTGGACCGGCCAGCGCCACTCCGGCGTCCACCTCGGCATGCCCTCCGGCCACTGGCTGCTGCCCGCGGTGTGCGCGGTCCTGGTCGCCGCCGGGCTGCTGGGCCTGACCGGCCCCGGCCGCCGCTTCGTCCACGACAAGGTCTGGCACTTCCTGAAGGCGGCCGGCCAAACCGTGGCCGCAGTGGCGACCAGCCCCACCCGCCTCACCGAGATCGCCGGCGGCGCCCTGGGCCTCCCCCTGATCCAGATCAGCGCCCTGGCGATCTGCCTCCACGCCTTCGGCGTCCACATCCCCCTCGGCCAAGTCGGCGCCGTCTACATGGCCTCCCGCATAGTCGCCAGCGCCACCCCCACCCCCGGCGGCCTCGGCGCCCTGGAAGCCGCGCTGATCACGGGGATGACGGCCCTCGGCGCGGCAGCCGGGCCGGTCACGTCGGCGGTGCTGGTGTACCGGCTGATCAGCTTCTGGCTGAACATTCCGGTGGGCGCGGTCGCATTGCAGATCGTGCAGCGGCGGGGGTACGTCTAAGGGACTATCGCATCCGTAATCCGGCGCAAGCCGTCGATCCCCAGGTCTCCAGGGACGCCTTTCAGCGCCGCGACAGTCGCCCCAGCCCCCCGACCCGCCGCGACTCCGGGCTCGGTGTCCTCGACGACGAGGCAGTTCCCGGGCGCCACGCCGAGCAGCTCGGCCGCACGCAGGTAGCCCGCCGGGTCCGGCTTGCCCGCCGCCACGTCGTCGGTCGTGATGAGGATACGAGGGCTGATGCCCGCTGCCGCCAGGCGCAGCTTCGCCAACCGCTCGTCCGCGCTCGTGACGACGGCCCACGGCACGCCGCGCTCGTCCAACGCCGCGATCAGCTCGTGCGCGCCGTCGGTGGCGGCGATGTCCGCGAGGTCTTCGTACTCCAGCGCCAGCTGGCGGGCTGCGGACTCGGCGATGGTTTCGGGGTCGGCGTCGAGGAGGATCCTGGCGATGGTGTCGGCGGCCGGATGGCCGGGAGCGATGGCCAGGGGCAGCGCCGGATCGACGTCGTACTCCTTCGACCAGGCGAGCCAGGAGCGGTCGACCGCCGCGTCGGAATCGACGAGCGTCCCGTCCATGTCGAAGAGCACGGCCGCGACTGTCAAGCGGCGGGAACCGTGGATGAGGTGCATGACGTGCATGGGCCACTCCTGACGAGTAATATCCTCGGTCACCGAGTTTAAAAGGGGACGAGCCGGATGACAAGACCGCGCGACGCACGCTGGCCGGGCCCCCTCGCACTCCTGAGCGAGGTCCGGCGCACGCCGGGCGTCACCCGCGCCGAGGCCGCGCGCCGCCTGGGCCTGGGCAGCGGCTCCGCGACGGACATCGCCGCGCGCCTGCGCGCCCTGGATCTGCTCGACGAGGTTCCGGCCCCGGCGGCCGGCCGCGGACGCCCGACGACCCAGCTCCTCCCTCATCCACGCGGCCCCCTCGTCGCCGTCGTCGAGGTGCGCTACGAGGGGTGGCGCTGCGCGCTCGCCGGCATCGACGGCCGTCCGTCCACGGTCGCCGCCGGACGGCATGCGCACGGCGCCGAACAGCAGGTCGTGCGCGAAATCGCCGACACACTCCGCGACCTGAAGCAGCGCCACGGCCATCGCCTGCGCGCCGTCTCGGTCAGCGTGGCCGCCGCCGTCCGCCACCGACACCTCGTCCGCCCCACGACCCTCGGCTGGGACCCGACCGACCTGTCCGGCATCCTCCCCGACGCCACCACTCCCCTGGTCATCGGCAACGACGCCACCCTCGCCGGCCTCGCCGAAGCCCGCGGCGGCGCCGGGCTCGGCGCCGGAACCGTGCTGCACCTGACCGTCGAGGTCGGCCTCGGCGGCGTACTGGTCATCGACGGCGTCCCGGCCGTCGGCGGCAGCGGCACCGGCGGCGAGTACGGACACATGCCCTTCGGCGACCGGTCGCGGCGCTGTCCGTGCGGGGCGCGCGGATGCTGGGACAACGAGGTGGATGGCAGGGCTCTGGCACGCCATCTCGGCGCCGCGCCGCCTGACGATCCGCGCGCCTTCGCGCTGGACGTCCTCCAACGCGCCGAGCACGACGCCGAAGCGGCCGAAGCGGTACGCACCGTGGCCGACGCCCTCGCCTCGGGCATCGCAGGACTCGTCAACGCCCACGACCCGGACGTCGTCACCCTCGGCGGCCTGGCCCCGCTGATCAGGAACGCCGCACAGCCCGACTTCGACACCGCCTACCTCAATGGGCTGATGGAGTTCCGCCGCGCCGACCCGATCCCGCTGCGGGCGGCATCGCTCGGCGACGACGGCGCGCTGATCGGCGCCGCCGCCGCAGGATTGGATGTGGTGCTGAGCGAGTCAGGCCTCGATGACTGGGCCGCGGATCTGGAGCGACCGGCTACGACCGGTAGCGGAAGGTGATCCGGCCGCGCGTCAGGTCATAGGGACTGAGCTCCACCAGCACCCGGTCCTCCGGCATGATCCTGATGTAGTTCTTGCGGATCTTGCCACTGATGTGCGCGAGCACCTTGTGTCCGTTGTCGAGCTGCACCCGGAAGTTGGCGTTGTACAGGCACTCGATGACAGTGCCCTCAACCTCGATGCCCCGATTCAGTTTTCCCACATCAACTCCAGGCTGTTGCTCGTACGGCGCGCGCCGGCGCCCTCTACCAAAACGATCGCCGCGGTGTCGGTCTCGTCGACGTCGACCGACGCCATCCGGAACCCGCGCTCGCGGAGCGCGTCCAGCCCGTGGGCCAGCAACGCGCGGCCGATGCCGCGGCGCCGCTGATCGGCGCGGACCTCGATGGACGCGATCCGCGCTATGCGCGGCGTCCCGTCACTGCGCATCAGGGGTGTGAGACGGATCAGGCCGACCTCGGCGCCGGCGGATTCAGTGCCCTCGACTTCGGCGCGGAACACGTCCTCACCGCCGACGAGGGTCACGCCGGCTGGCGGTCGCGCGGTGATCCGCGTTTCAAGAGACACCAAATAGTGCCGCTCACGTCGCCGTTCGACGAACCCCGCGCGACGCCAGTTCTCGGCCATAGCCGATTCCTCGGCGTCGAGCACCGTGTAGAGCGGCGCCGGCAGTTCCGCGAGCATGACGGCGGCGAGCTGGTCGAAGACCGCGTCGTGCCACGCGTCGACGCTGACGAACAGCCGTCCGTCGGGCCGACGCGAGGTGTTCCCGCGACCGACCGTCAGGCCGTCGTCGATAGCGTGCCACTGATCTGCTGCGACCCTCGTGATCACAGGCGTCACGGGGTCAGGAATGAGATGTGCGATGGCGTTCATAGCTGTCGCCCTTCAGGAGTGCCTTGGGGCGCTCCGGCGACAGCTACGTCAGTCGCCGGCCGTGACCGGCAGGAGGAGCACCCACGTTGAACGAGTGTTCACGGGTACCACCTCCCTCGGATGCTCTGTCACGGCCTGGAGGGAACGTTACCCGACGGGGCGCCGGTGCACGCAACTGCTTTTAAGCCAGCGCGATCTCACCCCGACCTCCCCGCGATCCCACCTCCCGGATACCCGACGGTAACAATCTCGCCGCAGCCCTTGCCAGCGCCGGAGCGGTCTGCCAGTTTCACGGAACGAGGGACGCGACGCGGCCGATCGGTCCCGGCAAGGAACAACCACCTGTCGGGTTCTTGAGAGGTCACAGCATGAGCAGGCTTCATCGGGCGCGCACTCGTCTGCGTACCCTGATAACCGGCGCGATCCTGGTCCCCGTTCTCGCCGGTACCACCGCCGTCGTCAGCACCGGTGCCGCGCACGCGGCCACGCCGGGCGGGGCGCCGTGGGTCGTCTCCGTCGGCGACAGCTACATCTCCGGGGAGGCCGGCCGGTGGGCCGGCAACACCAACGACAGCAGCTCGGAGATCGACGCGCTGGGTCCGGCGGCCTACTACGACAACGCGGGCCACACCGCCGAGACCATCCCGCGCTGCCACCGGTCGCAGTCCGCTGAGATCTACTTCGGCGGCGGAGTGAACGGTCTGAACCTGGCGTGCAGCGGCGCGGAGACGGCGACGTACACCGACAGCGGCAACTTCAAGCCGGGCCTGGACTTCTACAACTCCGGCGGCAACCAGGGCCAGGCCCTGATGCTGCAGAACTTCGCCGCCACGCACAAGGTCACCATGGTCGCGGTGTCGATCGGCGGGAACGACTTCAACTTCTCCTCGATCGTGACCACCTGCGTCGAGGACTTCCTGACCACGCCGTCGTGGTGGCCCTCGTATTGCAGCCAGGACTCCTCGGTCACCGGCAACTTCTCGGCGTCCAACGTCGCCACGGTCACCACGCACATCGCGCAGGCGCTGCAGCACGTGCACCAGGCCATGGCCAACGACGGCTACGCCGACGGCGACTACACGATCCTCGTGCAGAACTACCCCTCGCCGATCCCGAACAGTTCGGGCTTCCGCTACTCGCAGTCCGGCTTCACCCGCCAGTCCACCGGCGGCTGCGGATTCTGGAACAACGACGCCAACTGGGCCAACGGCACGGCACTGCCGACGATCTCCGGCGCGGTCTCCAACGCCGTCGCGCAGAGCGGGCTGGGCAACGTCCGCAAGCTCGACATCTCCTCGGCCTTCAACGGCCGCCGGCTCTGTGAGAACACCGTCGGCCTGCTGGAGGAGCAGGGCCTGAACTCCTGGACGAACCCGGGCGCGGTCAACCAGACCGAGTGGGTCAACCAGATCCGCACAGTCACCACGATCGGCAGCAGCCCGTACTACATCCAGGAGTCGCTGCACCCGGACTACTGGGGCCAGCTCGCCCTCCGCAGCTGCGCGCGCCAGGCCTACAACAACGGCGCGGTGCGCAGCGGAAGCTGCACGATCGCCGGAACCGGCCTGGACGGCAACGGCGATCCGGTGATGTCGCTGCACTGAGCGGCGATCAGCTACTCCCTGACTCCCTGGGGTCGATGGCGCCCTCACGCCATCGGCCCCAGGGCGGGGCAGTTGACCTATGCGTGGGTAGCTGGGGTGCGGCGGGTGCTGCGGGTGCGGTTGGTTTGTGGATTTTAAGAGCTTTTTAGGGCTCGCAGATTATTAACACGCTGGTTTGATCTCGGTGGGCTGGTTGTTGTCTTCTGCGAGGAAGGCGATGAGGTCGGCTGGTGTGGGGAAGCGGGCTGTGGAGGGGGTGATCGTGTATCCG
>NZ_JAACYW010000352.1 GCF_015356825.1 Catenulispora rubra
GACGCTCAAGGCGGTGCCCGGTGCGAAGCCGGACCTGGCCAAGGTGCAGACGGCGACCGCGATCCCGCTCGGCAAGGTGACCGGCGTGACCGGCAAGACCGGCGGCACAACCACGACCGCGCCGGCGTTCAGCGTGTACAGCTGGGGCCAGTCATCGCCGTTGCCGAGGTCCTCATCGGCGATCGAGTACAGCGACTCGCCAGGTCGCACGGTGTGGACGCTCTCTCGCGGCGCGGACAACACCCCGCTTCCGACTGTCAGATGCGCGGCGGACAGGCTTGGAGACCCGACTAGGGCAGGTGCGGTCGCCGTGATTCGTACGCCGGTCGGGGTCACCGAGGTGATCTCGACGGCGTGAGCGGGCGTGGCACGTAACAGAGCGGTGATGCCGATTGCGGCGATCAGCGCGGCAGCCAAGGCCTGGGTCGGCCCCAACGCGGGGACGTGCGGAGCATGGACCGATCGGGCAGCGGCGACGAGCTCGATCGCGAAGGACACAGCCAGGATCGCCCACAGGTACCAGCCGACGACCGACAGGGCCTTAAGCAGCAGCTGCGGTGTCATGGTGCTGGTCAGCGCATGCTTGGCCGCGTCCAGGGTCGGGATCGAGTGCGGCAGTGGGTTCCCGGCATAATGCAGCAGGGCCCATGGGATTCCGGCGAGGACGGCGATGGTAGTTGTGGCGGCCAGCAGGGCCTTGACCGCGCGGGCGGTGCCTCGTGCGGTAGCGGTGATCGCCTGGGATATCGCCATGATCGGTTGGTTCCTTGCTGCTCGTGGTGCGCTGTCAGGTGCCTTGTTCGGCTTTCGCGCTGGCGGTGGCGTGAGCCGTCATGGCTCCCACCCCAGCCAGGGCCAGCAACGTCGCCTGCCGGGTGTGGGTGACCGAGACGGTGACGGTGGTCCCGTTGACGCTGACGGTTCCGGCATCGCCGGTGCCGGCCAGGTACGCCTGGGCGGCGGTGACGGCGGCCGAGGCGTCGAGTACCGCGGGTCCGCCGGCGCGTAGGGCACCGATGTTCAGGGCTTGGGCGCCGGCGCGCGCGGCTTCCTGTGCCTCGTTGAGTGTGCGGACGCGCGCGTCCAGGGCCATGCCGCCGTCATAGGCGAGCCCGGCGAACATCATCAGGGCTATGGCGATGATGATCGTAAAGACGGTCACCACGCCGTCTTCTCGCTTGTCCGGCTCGCGCAGTGCCTGCCACCGGAGTGCAGTTGTGTGGAGGAGTCGTCTCATGGCTGCGTCGGCGTTGATCGGTAGGTGTCCACGACCGAGGAGAAGCTGGCCGTGATGGTCCGGTGGCCGGGGAAGGCTCCGAGCCCTGACACGTCGGACAGGGAGACGGTGCAGCTCAGTGTGACGCGGGCGGTGCCGCCGGGGGCCAGGGAGCCGACGTCGGTGCTCAGGTTCATGGGGGAGCAGGTGATCCCGGCCCCGGAAAGGGATTGCGCTGCGGCCGCGTTGGCGGCGTTGTCCGCCGCGCTGGGGGTGAGCGCGAGGCTGGCGGCCCGGGCCGCGGCGTGGACGGCCTGGTCCACCTGAAGCTTGGCGTCGACCAGTCGGCCAGTCCCGACTACCAGCAGCAGGAACGCGATGAAGACCGGTGTGAGCAGGATTAATTCAACTGTGGCCGATCCGCGCTCGCGTTCGTGTTCGCTGTGGAGCCGTGCCATGCGGGAGAGCACAGCGTGTCGGCGCGGCGGTTGTTGTCGCATCGGCGGATCCTTTCCGGTCTGTTCGGTATATGGCGGCGCGGCTGGGGGGTACTAAGTTATGGCGGAGCGGTGGTGTTTATGACTCATTTGCCGCTCCAGATGAGCTGGGGTGCCGATGTCTCTCGCGGCCGTGCGTTTCACTGGAGTCGCCATGGCGGGTGCTGCGGACCGGGCAAGAGCTCGAGGACTACGGCGACGCCGATACGGCATGACCATCGCGCGGCACGACGATGGTCCCGGCGGTCCCGGTCATCGACCTGTCGGCACGCTCTGACAGCATCTCCGGCATGGCCGACGTCGATTCCCTGATCCGCCGCGTTTTCAACCGTGCCAACGATGACAACGGCGGCCTTCCCGCCCCGGTCGATGCCGACCGCATCGTCGAAGCTGAGTCCCAGCTGGGGTTCGCACTCCACCCACTGCTCGCGCGCCTCTACCGAGACGTGGGCGATGGCGGATTCGGTCCCGATTACCGGCTGCTGCCGCTGCTCGGACCAGGCTCCAGCGTCGTCGGCGAGTACCTCGCGCGGCGCGAGAGGTCGATCAGTGCGGAGAATCCGGGGTGGCCCGAGGGCCTCGTTCCGATCCTTACATGGGGTTGCGCGATGTACGCCGCTGTCGACTGCCGCAGCGAAGACGGTCAAGTCCTGCTCTTCGAGCCGAACGCGTATAGCGGCGGCGCCTGGGACGAATGCTGGTTCCGCGACGCCGAGAGCCTCGTGGCCTGGCTTGAGGCTTGGCTCCACGGAACTGGCTGGGCTGAAGTGAACGCTCAGGGCATAGGGGACTTCGTCGAGCTGGAGCTGTGGGAGCAGGCCGGAATCCGCCTTGCCGACGGGTAGTGCCTCAGCATGAGCAGCCTCGGTTCGTGAACCGAAGCGACCTGCCATGCTCATCATCAACCTCCTCCCTTCAGTTCCGGGGCGATGAGGCGTCAGTAATCGCGAACTGACGCTAGTTCTTGCTCCACGCCTCGATCGGGGCGGCGGCGTGTGCGGAGACGTGCAGGTGGAAACCGGGGATCAGGGACTGGACGGTGCCGGTGACGTCCGCGATCGCCTCGCCGGCCCCGCGGGTGATGGTGATCTGCCGCTGCGGCAGCGTGCCGCCGGCCACGTTGTCAAGGATCGATTGGCCCTGCACTTGGCCGCTGGCTGTCGTGGCGTTCTGGGCGCGTGCGACGGCAACCGCTTGGGCCGCGGCGGTGTGCGCGGCCTCGGACCCGAAGTAGAACAGCATGAACTGCGCTGCGAGCAGGACCAATAGCAGCAGCACTGGGAACGCCAGCACCAGCTCCACGGTGATCGATCCCCGTTCGGGCTGCTCGCGCAGCCATGTCAGGCGCGATCGGGCCCTGGAGCCAATGCCGACGCCGGCTGTGCTCACTGATTTGGACTGACGTTGATATTGTTGGCCGCGTCAAGGATCTTGACCTTGAAGATCGCAAGAGCGGCCAGGACGATGACCGCGATGCCTCCGACAATGAGCACAAACTCTACGGTGCTTGCGCCGGTCTCGCGGTTCTCCACCTTGCGCAGCTCGTTGAAGCGAGCCACCAGACCGTCAAACATGATCTTCAGTGGTGTGAGTTCGTTGAACATGGGTTGCGCCCTTCGTGGATTGGTTCGGTCTCCGGCGGTTGCCAGAGTCGGGGACGCCGTCAGCAGGGTGCCGCGGCGTGGTCTGTGTGTCAGAGGCCGCTCATGACGTGGGCCATGGCGGGGTATCCGATCATGATGAGAAAGCCCATGGCCATGACCATCAGAGGCAGGCTCATCCGCTCAGTGGCCGCATTCGCGTAGCCTTCGGCCTTGGCCAGGCCCGCGGCCCGCAGCGTGCCGGCCTTGGCCGCGAGGCTTGCTCGGACCTTCGCGCCTTCCGAGCCTGCCAGGGCAAGAGACGTGGCCAGCTCACCGAGCGCCGGGACATCCAGCTCGGCGCCCAGTTGGGCCAGGGTGGTCCAGGGCGCGACTCGGGAGATCTCGGCGGTGGCCAGAGCCTTCCGCAGGGCGACGAACGCCCAGCCGTCGCCGACCAGACTCGCCTCCTTCAACGCGGCCTCGATTCCACCGCCGGCGGTCAGGGAGATGGTGACCAGGTCCAAGAACGCGGACAGCGCATGGGTGAACTCCTCCCGGCGCGCGGCGGCCTCGGCCCGCAATCCGTAGTCGGGGGCGATGAACGCCGCCGCGGCGAACGCGAGTGACACCCAGACCGACAGCATCCAGCCCAGCGGCATCCCGGCCGCTTGCAGCAGTCCGGCCAGAACCAGCGGCGCGGACAGCCCCAGCACGCCCAGCATCGCCTTCTCCGCCAGGTACGCCGGCACCGAACGCTCCAGTACCATCAGGTCCTTGCGAACCCGCGTCCCCGGCAGGCCGAGACCGGCCAGGAACACGCCGAGCGGAGCTCCAGCTCGTGCGAGCCAGCCCTCGTCGTCGGCGCCCAGAATCGGAGCCGGGGCGGAGTTGGTGCTCAGCGCGGACATCGCCTCAGCCAAGGTGGGCTTCGGCGGGAAAAGCCCGTAGATCAGAGCGGCCAGAGCCAGACCGAACCCGGCACCGCAGATGAGCGCGGCAGTCATCGCCGACCTCCTGCCTCGGAGGCGTGTTCGCTCAGTCGAGTGAGGAACCGCTGGGACTGCTTCGGCGCGGCGATCTTGTTCAGCCACGCGAAGCCGGCGGCGAACAACGCGGCGATCACTGTCAGGACCACCTGGCCGGTGGAGCTGCCGTAGGGCGCCATGTAGGAGCGATCCAGCAGCATCAGCCCGCCGCCCAACCCGAGGACCACGCCGACGATGGTCCGTACCGCCGTGCGTGTGCGTCGACGACCCGCGGTGATTCGCATCCCCAGGGCTGCCTGCTCCCGGGCGTAGGCGGCTAGTTCGCTCAAGACGTCGCCGAGGTTTCGAGCCTGCTGCCGGGAGGCCAGGATCAGCGCGGCCACCACCAGGTCTCCGGTGGCATCCCCCAGGTCCGCGGCGAAGGCCCGCAGCGCGTCATCCAGGCGGGTACCAGATTTCAGGTTGGCGGCGAGGTTCCGGACATCGGCGCGGATCACCACCGGAGCCCCGGGCGCGGTGGCGGCGATCGACTGCTCCAGACCGGCCGCGGCGCCCAAGGTGTCGCGCAGCGCCTCGGTCCACGACGCGATCGCCTCGATCCGGGCCTGCTCGGTCGCGGCCGAGGAGTCCTTCCCGAACATGCCCGGCAGCACCCACGCGGCCAGCGCCGCGATCACCGCACCGATCGGCCAGCCGGTGAATGTCCCCACCGCGACCGCAGCTCCGGCCGAGATCAGAACCCTGCGGGTGGTGCCGGGCGCCTTCAGCCGCTCCAGTAACTCAGCCGTGCCGGGGCCCTTCAACTCCTGGTCGGCCGGCACCCCGATCAGGCCCCGGAGCATCAGCGTGATCCCCGCCGCCACGCCGACCCCGCACAGGATCGCGGTCAGCACGCCCGCGGTCACAGCGACCACCCGGCACGCGCTGAGCGGGTCAGCACCGCCTCGTCGAGCCCTGCGTCGATGAGGCGCTGTGCGGTGTCCGCCGTCCAGCCGGTGCCCGGTACCGCGCGGCCGTCCCGCCCGGGTTTGTGCACCTCGTTGCTGGTGATCTCGCCGTTGTCGCCGACCCCGGTGATCTCCCGGATGGAGGAAACCACGCGAGTACCGTCCCGCAACCGCGCGAGCTGGACCACCACGTGCAGGGCGCTACCGACAAGCAGGTTGGTGGCGGAGCGGTCCAGACGCTCCGGAGACTGGATCGCGTAGGTGGCCATCTTGTCGAACGCCTGCTTCGAGGAGGAGGCGTGAATGGTGCCGATGCTGCCGTCGGTGCCCATCATCATCGCGTTGAGCATCGGAACCAGCTCTTCACCACGGACCTCACCGACGATCACCCGAGACGCGTTCATCCGCAGCGACATCCGGACCAGCTCGGCCTGGGTGATTGCTCCGTGGCCCTCGACGTTGTCTTCCCGGGCCTGCAGCGCCACCACGTCCGGATGCGTCTTGCCCAGGCCCAGCTCGTAGGTGTCCTCGATCGTGACCAGCCGCTCTTCCGGGCCGATGCACCCGGCCAGGGCCCGGGCCATCGTGGTCTTGCCGCCGCCCATAGGGCCACTGACCAGGATGTTCAGCTTTGCCCGCACCGTAGCAGCCAGCTGCGCGGCGATGTCGAAGTCGAACATCCCCATCGTCGTCAGTTGCTGCAGCGACACCGCCATGTGCCGGTGACGGCGAACAGTCATCGACACACGGTCGGAGACTCCCATCACCGCGAACAGTCGCGAGCCGTCAGGCAGCTGAATGTTCAGCTGCGGATGGGCACGGTCGAATCGTCGTTCCTCAGTGCCGGCGCGCGCCGCGATCGTACGCAGCAGCTCGACGAAGTCTTCCTCGGAGGCTGCGATCGGGCCGACCTGGACTTTGGTGCCGTCGGCGTACTGAACGAATACGTGGTCGAAGCCATTGGCGGTGATGTTTTCGACCAGGGGGTCGTCCAGCCATCGTTGCAGCCCGCCCATGCCGAACAGGGCGTCGAAGACCGCGCGAGCGACCTTGGCCTCGGCGAGGTTGTTCAGCACGCCCCGGCCGCCGCCGGCGAGCGCGGCCCGGGCATGAGCCATCAACGCGTCGTCGATCAGTTCGCTGCCGATTCGCTTCCGCTCGGCAGCCGCGGTCCCCTCCGTTACGTGCTCGGCCAGCCGGGCGCCCACGGACGCGCGCAGCTTTCGTACCAGGTGCTGTTCGTCCTCGGACAGAGCCTCAGTCTCCAAGGCGGCAACGCTCATGCTGAAGCTCCGATCGGTTCATGCTCGGCGCCGTCGGCAGCCCCGTCTTCCGGTTCGGTGTGAGATTCCGCGCCAACTCGTAGATGTTCGGCGGCGAGGGCTACCGCGAGGCTCGTGGCGGCTTTGGCAAGCGGCAGCCCGGCAATCCCCCCGCGCCCTGTGAGCCGAGACAGGGCGCCGCGGGGATCGGGTCTGCCGGCCAGCATCGCCGCTGCCGCGGCGTCATTCGGCAGTTCCGCGGCCAGGGTGATCCCGGTCGACTCCTCGATCTCGGCCCTCGAAAACGGTCCGGCTCCGACGGTGACCAGCGCGAGCCTGGTGCCCGACGCCGCGCACCGAGCCAGCAGGTCTTCGGCGGCGCTGATGACCCGAGTCAGCTCGTCCAGCACCGGGCGCGCAACCAGCAGCAGCACCTCCGCGGCCTCAGCGACCGCCCAGCCGTGGCCGTCCGGAGACAGATCACCCAGGTCGGCGACCACGGCGAAGTCCTCCTGGACCGCGAGCGCGCGCAGCAACTCCCGGCCGTCCTCGTCAAGCATCGTCATGGCTGCCCTGGCATTCTCGGCCGTCGGCGGCGCCAGCACCACGTTCAGGCCGCCGGGCAGCTCCTGGACGTGCTCAGCCAGCAGCTTGGCTTCGGTGGCGCGGCGGGCCCCAACCGACAGCGAGGCCAGACCAGGCTCCGGCCCCAGCGAGAATCTCGCGGCGACATCGCCGCCACGAGCGTCGGCCTCCAACAACACCGGTTCCCCTGCAGCGGACGCCGGCCACATCGCCGACAACGCGGCAGCGGCCGTAGTCACCCCTGGCGAGGACTTCAACGAACCCAGCGCGATCAACACGGCGCTCAGCTCCCCGACGGCGAAGTCAGCACCAACTGCACCTGCGCCGACGGTATCGCCGCGATCGCCGACGCCGATCCGGCGTCCGTCAACAGCGACACCGACCCGGTCGCCGAATCCGACCCGGGGGTGATCGACAACACCACCGCGCTCGGCGCCCCCGACAGCGGCACCACCGAAACGGAGCCCGTAGCGCCCGGCGCCGGTGAAGTACCGACCACGACATGCGCCCCAGCAGTCATCTCTGCCGGATACTGCCCAGTCTTCACCGCCACCGCGATCACCTGCTGTCCTGAGGCCGGAAACGACGCCGGACCTACCTCACGACGAGTCAGCAGAGCCCCCGGCGCCAACGGCAACGAGGCCGCCCGACCGGTCACCGCAGACTCCTGGCCAGCCGGGATCAACCCCAGCCCGGCATCAGTCGCCACCTGCACGACCGCGAGGTCAGAGGATTGAATCACCTGCCCGGCGCGCACCGAACGCACCACCGCCAGATACGACTGCCGGCCGCCGACGTTCAACGAGGTCGCCGCGAACCCGATCGCGAACACGACAGCCAACGCCCCACCCAGCACCGCGTAGGGCACCGAGCGACGCTTGGCGGCCGGCGCCAGGCGCGGCTCGGACTTCTTCGCCGAGTCGCCCAGGCGACCGGACAACTTCACCGGCTCGATTTTCGACAAGGGGGTACCCACGAACTGGCCTTTCACAGATTTGGGGGAGTGGAACGAGGTTCAGACGCGCAGCTTGAGCAGCAGCTGTCGAAGCTGGCTATCCGGTACCGGTGACGATCGCCTGGCTCTGCTGCACGGTGACCGGAATCGTCGCGGTCGTGGTCAAGTCGGCAAGCGTCCCAGCCTGCCCAGCCCCGACCCAGTCGACCCGCCAACTGATCGTCGCGGCGACCTGGAACACGCCACCCGGCGCTGCACCTGACGAGGTCCTGTAGGTGTGACCGCAATCCGGCGACGACGCCTTCGGGTCCGTTCCCGGCGTGAACGGCGTCCCAGGACCGGCGCACACCGTCGAAGTCCCATCACCGAAATCCCAGGTCACTGAGACCGGCGTTGCCGTCGCCAGCACACGCATGCCGGGAACCTCCGCTGAAGCCGACACTGGCGCCCATACGCTGCGCGGGAGGAAAGCCCAGGTAGGAACACCTACCCACTGCGGGCTACCGACCGGTGGATTCGACGAGATCACCGGCTTCGGCAGTACCAGACTGTTCCGCGCCCGCGCCGCCAACACCGCCGGCGTTGGCTGCATCAACGCCGCCGGAGGCGGATTCGTCAGCCACACCATCTGCTGCGTCGTCGAGGCGACCGGCTGGCCCGGCTTGCCACCGAGCTTGATGCCGTCTGGGCACGTCTCCAGGTACCAGGCACCCTTCTGGCCGGAATGCGTGTCCGTGCCGGGCTGCGGTACGTACGTGGGATCGGCCGCATAGAGGCAGTTGCCGTTGACCAGAGTCTCCTCGGACGTCGGTGAGGTCGGCGCCGGGCCACCGTTCGAACCGCCGGATCCTCCACCAGGACCAGAGCCTTGGCTCGGCGATGGCGTGGTGCCTGGCGCGCCGGGGTTGTTCACGTCGATCGTGCACGACCCGGTGCCCGGGTTACAGGTCACACCACCTCCGCCTCCACCGACGGGGATGCCCTGGTCGGCGAACGCCGATGAGACCCCGAGCGTGGTGAGTGCGACGAAGACGCCTGCGATGACCGCTGATATGCGGCATATCCGGGTCAGCATGTGCCCGGGGCGCTGAACGCGAAGGAGGACGCCTTGAGGGCTCCGTCGGACTTCTCCACCATGGCCTGCGTCAGGCGTCGACCGCCTGGATGCCCGTTGTGGACGAGGGTCCCGTCGGTCGTGTACAGGTTGAACCCGGAATCGTCGACACAGTCCTCGACCAGCACCTTCGCCGCATCACCCGAGCCGATGACCTGCTTGACCGTCGGGTGAAGCAACTTCGGCTGGCCCTTGGCGACGTACCCGTCGAGCTTGTTGATGTGGATCGCCTGCTGGAAGAACGACAGCGCGCCCCCAGTGAGGTGGTTCGCGAGAGTCGGGTCTTGATCATTCATCGTGGCCTCGACCTTGATCACGTCTGCCCACAATGCCCGGTAGGTGGCGAGGCCGGCTTGCGCCGCCGGGCTGCTCTGGTCCACCAGCACGGATGAGGACGCCGTCGTACTCGATCCCGAAGGCGCCATGGAGGACGTCGAGGCTTGCGCAGTCGCGGCTTCCGGTCCCGACGGAGCCTTCGATGCTCCAGGTGAGCCACTCGCGCATCCGGCCGCCGCCAGAAGCGCTGCGCCGATGACGACGCCGGCGGAGGCACGACCTCCGAGGCGGTAACGAAACATCGAAAATCCCCGTTTATAGTACTGAGCGTGGTCTAGTCCGCCTTCGCGGAGCCACAGAATATGCACAGCTTCTCGATCTTCACCAGACCCCCCAGTCGACGGCGTGGCGTACGTTATGCAGTCGATAGCTACAGACGTTGACATAGAGTTACATGGACTGCCGCGTTGCCGTTTCGTGGCATGTATCAGCTCGGCTCGCCTGCACGTCTGACCTGCTGTAAAGGCGCCGATGAGTCATCTGACCACTAGCACCCCAGCCATCGCGCTCGGCACGTGTATCGGCCTCGCCGCCGGCCTGTATGGACCACGCGCCGCCCGCCGCAGCGCGGGTAGGAGCGGTCCGGGCGGAGCGCGACCGGCGGCGCCCGCCGCCTTCGACTGGCTGGTCCCGATCCTCGGCGCCGGATTCGGAGCGCTCGTCGGTGCTCGATTCGGCGTATCCGCACGCCTGCCGGCCTACCTCTACCTCGCCGCGCTAGCGCCGGTACTCGGCGCCGCCGATGCCGCGACGAAACGGCTGCCCAACCGTGTCCTGCTGCCTGCATACCCGATTGTCATGGTCTTGCTGGCGTTCGCCGCTTGGCGGGCCGGCGAGACCAGTGCGCTGTGGCGAGCAGTAGCCGCGGGTACGGCTCTATACGGCCTGTTTCTTGTCGTCGCGCTGGTTGTCGCTCCGGGGTCCTTGGGCTTCGGCGATGTGAAGCTCGCCGGGCTGCTCGGGCTGTTCATCGGATTCCTGGGATGGGCGACCGTGTGGATCGCGTTGATGATCGCTTTCGGTTCAGCAGCGCTCTATGTCGTGCTGCGTGCGCTGCTGCGGCGCGGGCCGCGCATCCAGACACTGCCGCTAGGCCCAGTCCTACTGCTCGGATCGCTGGTCGCCGCAATCGTTGCATAGTGAGTTGTCGCCAACCTGAATGTGCTGGTCAGGATGCTGGCGTGGCAGGGCTCGTGGGTACCGGCGCTGATCGTGGGCTGCTGTCTGCGGTCTACTCATGTGTCATCGGTCGGTTTCGAGGTTCGTTGTGACGAGCAGGGCGTGTAGCAGGTTCGTGGCGCGGGCGGGGTCGGATTCTGGCCGCTAGTGAGCACGACAGCGTCCTACGGTCCTGTCCGGTATTCCTCTGGGCAGGACCGTGACGTATCCGCACGCACTTCGCCGGCCCCGCCGTTCGGGCCCCGCGGTCATGCAAACGGGCTTCTCTATGCAGCACCACCCGACACAGCTTCGTCTGAAAACGGATCGTCAAGCGCGCCGAACGACCGCGCGCTGCCAAGCTTCCGGGCTGATCAAGAAGACCAAGCACTCCCGGCGCCGGCACGGTTGATGAGTTGCCGGTTCATGGTGTCCGGCTCGGACCGCACCTCGCCCCGATTTGCCTGGACCGCGGCTACGTCCGTATCGAGATGGCCCCGCTCGGCGCCAAGTGACCTGAGGCTGTGGACAACCCGTTCGAATCTGTGGACGTTTCTGTGGATGACCGTTCGAACTGGCCGTTCGTGGCTAGGGCGGCTTGCCGCAGACCCGCTGCGACGGCCTGAGTCGGGACCATTCAAGGGTTGGCGTGATCTGGTGCATGTGGGCGCGAAGGTAGTGTCGGTCTGAAGTAGACCCACCTGTGGTGTTG
>NZ_JAACYW010000353.1 GCF_015356825.1 Catenulispora rubra
GCTTTCTTATTCATCCCCGGCGAGTCGGCAGCGACGACATCCCTACGCGGCGTTGTCGGTTCGGGTCAGCGCGGCGCCGATGGCATCGGCGGCGGCCAGTTTCAACTCGTCGAACACCGAGGTGTAGGTGTCACGGGTGATGGTTGAGGAGGAATGTCCGAGCATCTCCTGAACGACTTTGATGTCGACGCCGTTGGCCAGGGCGAGGGTTGCCGCGCCGTGCCGCAGGTCGTGCAGCCGGATCGGCGGCAGTCCGGCCTCCCGCAGCAGCAGCTTGAACTGGTCGGTCACCCAGGCCGGGTGCAGCGGGGATCCGTCGGGTCCGGTGAACACCAGGTCGGTGTCGATCCAGCCCGGACCGTGCGCCAGCTTGGCCTTCTTCTGCGCCTTGCGGTGGGTCTTCAGTGCGGTGACGCTCTGCGCAGTCAGGCCGACGTCGCGAGCCCCGGCATCGGACTTCGGGGCGGTGATCGCGGTCTCCCAGCCCATCTGCACGATCTGCTGGGCCACGGTCATCTTGCGGGTCGGCAGGTCCAAATCGTTCCAGCGCAGCCCGCATGCCTCCCCGCGCCGCAGTCCGGTGAACGCGACCAGTTGGAACAGCGCGTAGTGCTCGTGCCGTTCGGCGCGGGCCAGGAACGCCTGGGTCTGCTTCTCGGTCCACACCATTACCGGCGAGGGCATCTCGCCGGTGGCCTTCCACCGCCGGACCCGCGCATCGGTCCACACCAGCGCCTTGGGGCGCTTGCCGGACTCCAACTCCGCCAGCGCGGCGACGTTGACGGTGATCAGCTGCTCGCGCTGCGCCGCGGACAGCGCTGAGCGCAGCGTGGCGCGGATCCGCTGACGAGTGGCGGCATTGGCCGGGCGCCGATAGGGCGGCATGGTCGCCAGTTTCTCTCGGGCGGCACGCACCGCCACCGGGTCGGAGTCCTTCCACGCCTTCTTGGCAGCGGCCTCCACCTCGCGGCGGGCGGCGTTCTCGGCCGGGATGATGTCGGCGTCCTCGGCGATCGCGTTGAACATCGCGTTCACGTGTGACACCCGGAGCTTGTCCAGCGGGACCTGCCCGAGGTGCGGGATCAGGTACTTGGCGACGTGGGTGGCGTAGCCGCGCTTGGTGTTCGCCACGATCTTGCCTTTGCCGTCCAGCCAGTCGGTCAGCCACTGCTCCACGGTGGTTTTGTTCACGATCGGCTGCCCGACGCGGGCGGCGGTGCGCAGCTCGACCGCGTCCGGCAGTGAGGTTCGGTCTTTGAGCGCGATCTGGATCCGCTCGACGATCTCGGCGCGGATCTTCGCCGCGGCCTCGGGGTCGTCGGCGTGTTCCTCGGAGATGGCGACCAGGGTTCGGATCGCGGTGATCTGCGCCTCGGCCTCATCGGAGGTGGCGAGGCCGCCGCGGCCCAGGTGCGCCCGGTCGGCGTCCGGCCCCATGTTGATCTCGATCTGGTAGTGCCAGGAGCCGTGCCGGGGGTTCCAGCCGGTGCCGCGGCGCAGCTGCGGACAGCCGGCTCCCAGCCGGCGTTTCTTCGGCTTGCCGTCGGCGTCGAGCACCGGGGTGCCGGCCGCGTCGAGCACCGGTCCGCGGCAGCCGCACTTCTTGAAGATGGGGTTGTTCTTGGCCACGACGTCGTTCCTTGTCTCATCGCAGGTTCAGGGGTCCGCGGGGTGCCGTGTACGCCGGGTGCGCGTGGGGCGGAATCCGCGGGTTGCGGGTCGATCCACGCTCCGATCCCGCCGCTACGTCAAGTCCTTGACATCGAGGTCGGGGTTGACCAGCGACAGGCCGCTGCGGGGCGGGTCCGTGTCGGGGTCCGGCGCCGGTGTCGGCGGGGCCAGGCCGAGCAGGTGAAGCAGGTCTGCGGTCGGGACGCGCCACTGGCCGCCGATGCGGATCACGCGGGTGGGAAACTGCCCGCGGCGGACCATCCGGTAGGCGTTGGTGCGCCCGATCCCCAGCAGCGCGCCGGCCTCCTCGACGTCCAACACCACCGGTAGGTCACCGACTTCGGACAGCGTGAGTACTCGTCTCACGTGACCGCGCTGGAGTCGGTGTCGGCCGCCGAGCGCGTGGCACCGGAACTACCGGCCGACGGCGAGGAGTTGTCGGTGTCCCTGGTGCGGAACGCGCTACGGCGCGGCAGGCTCCCGGTGCCGATATCGAGTGCGGGACATGAGGGTGCGCAGGGTTGAACGGCATTCGTGGCGGTGCGTATGGCGAGTCCTTTGTTCAGGTGGCGGGGAGTCGGCGCCGGGGCGGGATGGACCCGCCCCGGCGGTGTTGCGGCTATGCGGCACGCCGCGCGGGGTCGTCGGCGGGCAGGTGAGCGTGGGCCCACAGGGCGGCGCTGGCCAGGCGCCGATGTACGTCGCGGGGCTCGGCGTTGGCGGCGAGTCGGCCCCACCCGGTGGCGTCACCGGCGGGCTGGGTCATCGTTCGTCCGCGTCGTCGTCGCGTGTCGCGGTGGGCGGCGTGGTGCGGGTGAAGGGGTCGGCGCCGGTGATCTGGCGGCTGGCAGTCAGGCCCGCGGCGGCGACCGCGGCGAGCAGGAAGAACACCCAGTCCATGGCTGAGTGAGATCGGGCGACGTTGTCGAACAGCTCGCCGAGGTGGTCGACGATCGTTCCGGCCGGGATGTCGTAGTGGGCCCAGAGCGCGACTGCGACGGCCACGGTGTCGCCGAGGAATCCGACGGCGAACGCCAGGACGGCGGCGAGCGCCGGGAGCCAGGGCTGGCGCGGTGCGGGGGTACGGACCAGGACCCGGGCCAGGATGAGGCCGACCAGCAGGCAGGCATAGGCGAAGTGGTACTGGGTCAGGCCGGACAGCAGACCCCAGGCGGGGGTGAGTCCGGCGGCGACGGCCACGGCGCGGCCGATCGCCGGACGGGAAGGCTGCTCGGATCGGCAGGGGTGGGTGGAGGTGGAAACCGGGGAGCCGGTGGTGGGCACGGGTGAACTCCAGATCACAAAGCGAGCGGGTGATGGGGGAACGGACAGATGGCGGCTCGGCCGGAGCACGCAGTGGCTCCGGCGAGCCAGGGCGGTGACGGCCGGTGCGAGGCCGGCCGACCTGTCGGGCATCGAGTCACGACCGCGGCGGCCCGTGCCGCGAGTCGGTGTCGCTGCGGCGGGGGCGGAGCGGTCGGGGGTGTGCTCGCTCCGTTTCCGCCGGGGCGAGGCGGCGAGCAGCGGCCACATTGGTGGTCGCGGCCAGGGCGGGCTGCGGCGCCCGTGTGGCGGTACGGCGGTGTGGATCTCGGTGTCGGGCAAGGGGTTGGTGTCGGCTCAGCTGGGGTTCGGCTTGCCGGGCCGCTGCGCAGCACCGGAGGCCGGTGTGGGCGAGGACGTGAGGTGCCATCCGTCGCACCCGGGGCACGAGTAGGTGCGGACGGGGATGCGTGTGCCGGGGTCGCTTGATCGGGCGATGAGGGCCAGGGCGGTGCGGGCGGTGTCCGCGCTGGTGTAGCGGACCTTGCCGCAGGCGTGGTCGGGAACCAGGCGGGCGTTCGGGTTGGCGGTGCGGAAGATCGATGCTTGTTTGCGGCGGGCAGCGGCCTGACGGCGGTGCTCCACCTTCAACGGCCGGATATCGGCGGTGCCGCGCTGCTTTTGCGGCGGTCCGCAGCCGTGGCCGCGCCGGGCGCTCATCGCGCACCTGCGGAGGTCGCCGGAACGGTGTCGTGTCTGGTGTGTCGCGGCATGGCTGGGCCGCCCTTCTTGGTCATGGATGTGGTCGGTGTCGGGGTCGGCGGGCTGTTCGCCGTTCCCGACGGCCGCCTGGGGTCGGGGTGTGCTGGGCGACGCCGCGGCGGGGCCGGCCGGCGGCTACTCGGGTTCGCCGTAGTGGTGCTGCCGGCCGGACGTTGGTGATCCGTGACCGGTGCGGGCGTGGGTCTTGTTGCGCTGAAGCGGGGCGTGCGTCGGGCACACCGACCAGCGGCAGTGGAAGTAGGCGTGGATCCTCAGGCTCGCCGCGAGTCGGCTGTAGGTGTCGGCTGCCGCGACGGCGGCGGCCACGGCGGCCGGAAGTACGCCGGCGGTCAGGAGCACGTGCCGTCCGAGGCTGGTGTCGAACAGATCGGCGGCGGCGTCGGTCACGGGGATGTCGAGCACCCAGTGCGCGATCACCGTGGCGCCGGCCAGGTCGCCGATGCCGACGACGAACAGGGCCAGCAGTGCGGCCACGGCGGGGAACCAGCGCCGGCGTGCGTTGGCGCGGGACAGTCGTCGGGCGATCGCGCAGCCGGCCAGGAAGCTGACCGGGATGCACAGCCCGCCGGTGAACACGACCAGCATGGTCCAGCCGGCGGTTAGGAGTAGTGCGGCGGCCGGCAGGCGGCGGATCACAGGTGCGACGTCGGCCGTCCAGGGATCGTGCCGGGCGGTGTCGTCGGGGACGTTCGTGGGGATGGCAGGCACCTCCGTTGAGGGCGCGGTGAAGGGGGAGGGGGTGTGGGTGAGCGGGGCAGCCGGGCCGGCGCGGCGTCTGCCGGCCCGGCCTCGCAGGACGTGGGGGCTACAGCGGCTTGCCGGCCAGTCCCTGGGCCAGGTACCTGGCGACCGAGACGGCCGCGGCTTCGTTGTGGGCCTGGTCGTTGTCGGAGACGGCGGCGAGCTTGTCGCCGACGCGGACGAGGATCACCTCGGGCTGGCTGTACTTGGCGGCGTTCGGTCCGGCGGCGGCGACGCGGATCCGGATGGCCTCGTCGCCGATGCCGGCGAACGTGTCGACCTGGACGGTGCCGCCGACCGAGGCGCCGGTGGCGTCCGGGGCGGAGAAGCTGGCGCACCGCGCGGCCAGCGCGCGGATCTCGGCCAGTTGCTTGGCGGCGTCGCCGGGGTTGGTGGCGGCGACGATCAGCTGCAAGGAGTTACCGTTTTTGTCGAGTTCCTCGGATGCGTAGGCGGCGCGGAAGTCGGCGGTGGCGACGTCGGCGTTGAGCGAGGGGGCGGCGGTGCAGTCCGCGCCGGGCAGCGACGGGGCGGGCAGGTCGGCTTCGGCGGTGAAGCCGGTGCCGGTGTCGTAGATGCCGGAGGCGGTGATCCCGGCGGCGAGCTGTGCGCTGGTGGGCAGCAGCGCCCGCAGCGCGGCGCCGCTCACGCCGCCGGCCGGAGCGGTGGTGCTGGGCGTGGCGGGCGCCGAGGTCGCCGGCGCGGCGGGGCTGCGCACGGTGGTGGGGCCGGTGCCGGACGAGCACGCGAACAGGCCCGCGGCCAGGGCACCGGCGGTGGCCACGGCGGCGGTGATCGTGAGGGTGCGGCGGGCAGTGGAGCGGTGAGGCACGGGGTTCTCCGGGGCGGTGGCGGCTATGTGGGCGGTGCGGTCGGAACCGGTGGTGATGGGGTGCTCCTTGCGGTGGGGGTGGGTCATTCGGGCTGCGGTTTTGGGTCGGCGATGACGGCGTCGGGGCCGGCGCCATCGACGAGGCGTCGGGCGTGCAGGCGACACAGTCGGAGCCCGGTGGTGCGGGCGGTCGCGCCGGTGGCGACCGCGGGCATCGGGCAGCTGGGGTAGCGGCCAGATCCGGGCCAGGCGCGGCGGCAGATCCGGCACCAGGGGCCGGCAGGGTCGATCTGCAGATCCACGGCGCAGCGGTCGCAGATCGCCGGCCGACCGGCGCAGCGCCGGCCGGCCCCGGCGTCTGTCACCAGTCCTCCGGCCTGCCTGCCCGGTCCGTCGGCGGAGGCCCGTCGGCTGCCGCGGAATCCTCCGGTCCGCTCGAACTCCTGGACGTCGGGAGGTTCGCGAAGATCAGCACGTCCTCGTGGACGATCACGGCCTGGGGTTCGCCCTCTTCGCGTTTGCGTCGGATGTTCGCGAGCTGGAAGAACGAGGGCCTGGCGATCATCTCGCCGTCGCGGATTCCGGCCAGCAGCGCGACGCATCGCTCGACCGGTGTCAGTCCGGCGCGGATCCCGGCGGCGATGACTTCACCGGGAAGGTCGACGAGTTCTCCGTGCTCGCGCCACGGCCGGGCGGTGACCGCGACGATGCCGCCGGGCTTGAGCAGTTCCCGGCAGCCGGACAGGATCTGCGCGAAGCCGTCGATCAGCTCCTCGTAGGAGGCGTGGGCGAGGTTTCCGCGGTCGGTGGAGTAGCGGTAGTCGAACTTCTGGACTCCGGGGGTGCCGGTCTCGGCGGTCGGTTTCACCTGCCCGTGCAGGCTCGCTCCGTACGGCGGAGAGGTGATCACCAGGGCGGCCTTGCCAACGATGGCGCGGGGCACGACTTGGGTGATGGCGCGGGCGTCGGCGTGGACGACTTCGGCGTATCCGCCTGCGCCCTGCAGGCGGGCCAGGTCGATGTTCTGCTCGGCCAGATCGGCCCAGCGCTGCTCGTATTCCACGCCGAATCCGTTCCGGCCCAGATGCAGTGCCTCCACCAAGGTGGTGCCGATCCCGCACATCGGGTCGACGACCAGATCCCCGGGGGAGGTGTAGGCCGTAATGGCGTGCCGGACGATCTGCGGCAGCATCTTCGCCGGGTGCGCCACCGATTCGGGGAGGTAGCGGCCGACGCGCTGGGAGCGGGAGTTGCGCTGGGCGGTGAGCCACACAGAACGCGACAGGGCGCCGCTGCTGCGGGAGTGCTCAGCGGCGGCCGAGTCCGGATCGGTGATGTCGGGCTGGGGGCAGGGGTGGGTCACTTGCTGGCGGCCTTCCGGGTGAAGATGAGGACGTCGTTGTGGATGCGGGTGTGGACCGGGATCTCGGAGTCCGTTTCGGCGCGGCTTGGATGGCGCGGATCGGTGCTGTCGTGTTCGGTGAATCGGGCGTCGATGACGACCAGGTGCTGCAGATAGGCGAAGCCGGCATGACGGGCCAGGGCGATGACGTCGCTGGTGCGATCGGTGAACCGCTCGCCCGGGACCGGGCGTGACAGCGCGACGGCGAGGATTCCGTCGCGGACGAGGATGTTGCGGGTCTCGGACAGGACTGAGCGCAGGTATTCGCCGGCGAGTTCGGGCCGGTGCGGGTTGAGGTTGCGTTCCGTGAACTCTTGCCGGGTCCGCGGCTCGTGGAACTCGATGATCGCCAGCCCGACAGGTGCGTCGCCGAAGACGTCGTGGTGGGCAGACTGGTCGCAGCCGTATTCGCCGTAGACCGGTGCCGGGGCGAACGCGGAGACGGCGAGGCTGTAGTCGCCGGACAGGTACTCCTCGACGAGTCGATCAGAAGCCCAGTCCGGCAGCACGAGCCCGGCGTGTTCGCGGTCCAGCTGCTCTTCGAGATCGGGTTCCCAGCCGTTGTCGAACCAGACGCTGGTGGGAACTCCGATGCCCTTCGGTGCTCGGACGCGGGACGTGCTCGCGCTGCGCGGTGTGGTGTTGTCGGTGGAGAGGATTTCGTTGCGGTGGTGCATGGCGTTGCGGTGCCGTGCGGCCATTCGCGGTGGATTGCTGACCTAACCAAGAAGTGGTTTTCGGCGCCGTTTTTTCTCAAACGGGCCTCGCGCCCGGGCCGGTGCCTGTCAAAGGCTGCTGTCTCGGAGCGCGGTGGGACCGCGGAGTCCCGGTGGGGGATGAAGGCCAGCCTGCGAGGCGTTCGGCGATGGGGCACCGGCCGGATTTACGTCTGTTATTGCAGGTCACGGGGTTAAGTAGCACCCCGGTAGCACGGTCGTCGCGACGCGGTGACCGCCGTCGTTCGCCCCGGAAGCACGGCCGCCCGGTGCGGAAGCGATTCCCGGGTGGACGGTGCAGCATCGACATCCGGAATCGTGCAGGTCGCAGGGTTAAGTAGCACGCGTCCGAGTACGGACCAGCCCTGAACGGGGCCGGAGCCGGCAGGGCGGGACCTGGACGGCTCAGCGGTGCTTGGCAAGGGATGCGAGCACCTTTTTTCAAGATTTTTCGCGGGGTTGGCCCGGCTGGGGATAGAGCCGGGACCTGTGCAGGTCAGCGGCGAGAGTGTCACGCCTGTCGGGGCAGCCGGGGCCGCGGATTACTCCGAAGTGCTACCGGTGTGACCCCGCGGTGCCACCGGCCTGCTACCGGTGTGACCCGGTTTTGACCCCGCCGGAGTTTTCGATGTGGCTCCCCGATCGCAGCACCCCGCTGCATCACCGTTCCTCAGGGAGCATCACCGTGAACGCGAACCCTCAGCCGACCAAGCGCGGCGCCCTCAACGACACGCCGCTGGACGTCCTGCGCAAGTCCTTCGACGCCTTGGCCGCCGAGCCGTGCCGGCTGGCGCTTCCCGGCGAAGCGCTGGGACACGGCCTGCCCGAGCGCGACATCTACCTCGGGGAGCTGAAGGAGCTGTTGATGTCGCGGGACACCAGCGCCGACGCCAAGCACGCGATCTGGGCGGCGGTTATCGACCTGTCCCGCGAAGGCCATGCGGCCTGGACGGTCGCGGCCTGCGGGCTGGCCTATCCGGGCCTGGCCGGATTCGCCCTGCGGATCTGCCTGAACTCCCCGGGCAACCTGTACGACATCCAGGCCGAACTGCTCACCGAGTTCCTGGCGGCGCTGAAGGTCGTGGACGTCGACGACCCGGACATCACCGATATCGCCGGATGGCTGTGCTTCCGGGCGTTGAACGCCAGCTACCGGGCCCGCGAATCCGAGCCCACCTCCGGTGTTCTGACCGACAACCCGCCGGACTCCACCGTCCCGCTGATCCCGGTCGCCCACCCGGATCTCATCTTGTCCTGGGCCGTGCAGATGGACATCCTGTCGGCGACCGAGGCCGAGATGATCGGTCGGCTGTACCTGGACGGCGAGCACTTCTCAGTCGTGGCTGCGGATCTGGCGCTGGGCACCTGGACCACGCGCGGCGGCAAGGGCGTGTCGACGGCGACGCTGTACCGCTACCGCAAGACGGCCGTCGATCGGCTGCTGGCCGCCATCGAATCCGGGACGCTGCGCACCCGCTGACCGCCCCAGGCCACCGCGCTGGCCACGCAGTCGTTGACCTGGGCTTGCGTGGGTCTTTGAGAAAAACCGGCCCCGAAAACCACTTCTTGGGTTGAGAAGCAAGTTCGCTTCATCGCCCACCGCAGACCGTCCACGAGACGGGGCCTTTCCGGGTAGCCGCTCGCGCGTTGCTGACCCCTTCCGCACCACCCCGACACCGCCTTCCCCCTCGAGAGGAGCAGGTGTCGTGCGCCCCGGGAAACCCCTGCCACCGGCTTCGCCGGACTGGCTCTCCTCCGGACTTCTCCGGCCCATCCCCCCCCGCACAAACGCTCCTTCGGCGTTCCCTGCCCGAAAGAAGAACCAACCCATGCACGTCTCCCGCATCACCCGCTCGCCGCGCCTGCGGCGCATAGCACTGGTCGCCGCCTGCTCCTCGGGAATCCTGATTCTCAGCAACGCGGCACCGGCGATGGCCGACACCCACGGCCAGGTGCTGGCCGTCGGCGACATCCCCACCGTGCTCGGCAATCTGCGCACCTGGCTGGTCGGGATCCTGGCCGCCGTCGCCACGCTGTTCCTGACACTCGGCGGTGTCCGCTACGTCATCTCCGGCGGCAATCCCGGCGAAGTCGAAAAGGCCAAGTCGGCGTTCAAGTCTGCCGCTGTCGGCTACGCCCTGGCGGTCCTCGCCCCGGTGATCATGACCATCCTGCAGAGCATCGTCGGCGGCTGAACCATGGCCGAGAACAGCTCCGCCAGCGGGTGCCCGCGTCACCGCGGGCACCCGCCCCGCCGGCCACGCGCGGCCCGCCTCATCCCGGCACTCCTGCTGCTGGCCGCGACGATCGCACTGGCCGTCATCCCGACCGCCGACGCCTCCGCCGCCGACCTGCCCGCCACGTCCACCGCCACCGTTCTGGCCGCCGATCCGGCCCCGGTTCCCAACCCTTCGCCGAGCGTTCCGGGCATCGGTCTGGGCCCCGGAGCCCCGACCGATCCGGTGACCGCACCACCCCCGGCCAACGCCCCGGGCAGCACCTCGGGCAGCAGCGACGACCCGTCCTGGTACGACATCCCCGGGCAGATCAAGAAAGCGATCGACGACTTCTTCGCCGGCCTGGTCAAGGACGCGCTGAACCCGGTTCTAGCGCTTCTCGGACGCACGCTTCTGGCCACGCCGGACGTCACGACGATGGCCCGGGTCGGCCAGATCTGGACCGGCATGGCAGTGCTGGCCAACAGCCTGTACATCCTGTTCGTCCTCGCCGGCGCGGTCGTCATCATGACCCACGAGACGCTGCAGACCCGCTACGCCGCCAAGCAGATCATCCCCAGGCTGATCTTCGGTTTCATCGCCGGCAATGCGAGCCTGGCGCTGTTCGGCCTCGTCATCCACGTCGCCAACATCGTGTCGGCCGGGATCATGGGGCAGGGCCTGGACCCGAACCAGGCCGGCACCGCCCTGGCCAACATGATCACGGGGTCGATCACCGGCGCGGGCGGCGGGATCTTCCTGTCGATCCTGGGCCTGGCCGTGGCCGGGATGGCGATCGTCCTGCTCATCACCTACGTCGTCCGTGTCGCCCTGGCAATCATTCTGGCGGTGTCCGCGCCGCTGGCGCTGTCGACCCTCGCCCTGCCGCAGACCGAGGGCCTGGCCCGCATCTGGTGGCGCGCCTCGCTCGGCACCCTGGCGGTACAGATGGGCCAGTCCCTGACGCTGATCGCCGGGCTGCAGGTGCTACTGGATCCCGGCGGCGTCAACGCGATCGGGCTGCCGACCAGCAGCGGATTCGTGGACCTGCTGGTGTTCCTGGCGCTGTTCTGGATCCTCATCCGGATCCCGGTCTGGGTCAGCCGAATGATCTTCGGGCGGGCGCATTCCACGCTGATGAAAGTCGGCAAGGAAGTCCTGGCCTACAAGGCCATGGGCATGGTTGGCAAGGCATTCAAGGGCCGGCCCCAGCGGTCCGGTCCGGACGGTACGGTGCCGCCCCGAGCGCCGAGCTCCGCCCTGGCGCTGCTGCCCGCTATGGCCGGTGGGGGCGGGTATCGCCCCGGCTCGTCCGGGTGGGCGCCGCGACCGGCGACCGTCACGGTGTCGCAGGTTGACGAGTCCGGAGAGACTCGCGCTCGTTCCGGCTCCGGGCCGCGCCTGGCTCTCGAGGCGGGGCAGCGTTTGGCGATCGGCCCGGGACCGCGCGGACGGCGTGCGAGTGCGGCCGGCACGGCACCGGATGCTCCGCGCGGACCGTTCCCGATGCCGGCCACGCGGCAGGACCGGATGGCCGCCCGCCAGCGTGCGGCGGCCGATGCGCCGAAGCCCCGCTACGTCCAGCCCGGCTTGTTCCCGCCGCCGCCGAAGACCGCCCGGCCCGGCCCGCCGAGCACCCTGGCCGATCCGCCGGCCCCGCCGGCCCGAAGCGGGGGGCGGCAGCAGGCGCTGTTCAGC
>NZ_JAACYW010000354.1 GCF_015356825.1 Catenulispora rubra
GCCCCCACCCGCGCCGACTTCGCCGCCCACGCCCTCACCCTCCGCGCCGTCACCTTCGCCTACGGCCCGACCTCCGAACCGGTCCTGCGCGACCTCGACCTCACCGTCGAGCCCGGCGAGCACCTGGCGGTCGTCGGCCCCAGCGGCATCGGCAAGTCGACCATGGCCGCCCTGATCTGCGGCCTGCGCCCCCCGGACGCCGGCGCCGTCCTCCTCGGCGGCGCCGATGCGGCCTCCCTCGCGCCCGACCACCTCGCGCGTCTTCGGGTCCTGATTCCGCAGGAGGCCTACGTCTTCGCGGGCACGCTCCGGCAGAACCTCTCCTACCTGGCACCGAACGCCCCCGACCACCGGATCGCCGCCTCCGTCGACGCCGTCGGCGCCGCGTCGCTCGTCGCGCGCCTCGGCGGCCTGGACGCGACGGTCGCCCCGAACGAGCTGTCCGCCGGGGAGCGCCAGCTCCTCGCCCTCGCGCGCGCCCACCTGTCGCCGGCGCCGCTGGCCGTCCTCGACGAGGCGACCTGCCACCTCGACCCCATCGCCGAACGACACGCCGAGCAGGCCTTCGCCGACCGGGGCGGCACGCTGATTGTCATCGCGCACCGGCTCAGCTCCGCCCTTCGGGCCGAGCGCGTCCTGGTCCTGGACGGCGTCCGCGCCGACGCGGGCAGCCACGACGAGCTCACCGCACGCTCCGCGCTCTACCGCGAGCTGCTGGCGCACTGGACGGCGGGACCCGCGCCGATCTCAGATCCACCCCTCGTCCCGGGCGATCCGTACCGCCTCGATCCGGCTGCGCGCGCCGGTCTTGGCGATGGCGCGCGACAGATAGTTGCGAACAGTGCCATTACTTAGAAACAGCTCCGCCGCGATCGCCTTCGTCGGCGCGCCGTCCACCGACTTCAGCAGCACCTCCCGCTCCCGGTCGGTGAGGGGGTTGTCGACGGCCGACAGCGCCGCGACCGCCAGCTCCAGGTCGAGCACCGGCTTGCCGTCGACGATCCGGCGCAGCCCGTCGACCAGCTGCGCGGGGGAGGCGTCGACGGTCAGGAAGCCGGTCTGCGGGGCCAGCCGGGTCAGCACCGCCAGGGTCGCGGCCCAGCGCTCCACCAGAATCAGGACTTTGATGTCGGGGCGGCGTTCGCACAGCTGGGCGCACACCGCGTCCATGGCCGGGTCGCCGGGCAGCTCGGCGTCCAGCAGGATGACGTCCAGCCGGCGCCGCCGCACGGCCGGCCACACGTCCTCCAGCCGCGTGGGCCGCACCACCACCCGGAAGTCGCCCTCCCGGCCCAGCAGCGCGGCCAGCCCTTCTCGCCACAGCACGGCCCTTTGCGCCAGCGCGATGTCGATCAACGTTGCCCCCAGTCCACAGCATCGGCGGTCCTTCCCCGGCACACCGGACCGCATCGCCGATCACGTTCCGCCCCCGCGCAGTGACGCTCAGCCTAGCCAACCGATACTGTCCCCGAAAATGCCGTGGAGCGAAATAATTGTTGGCTTCCTACTAGATTCCCACCTGCGGCTACGACCTTGCCGACCTGGTGTCCCGGGAATACGCGATAGTGCGTGGCAGTGCGATCGGTGTTTTTCCGGTGACTATTATTCGCAATTTATTTCGAAGTTGTGGACGGTGATCGCGCCTGCATGTCAGGACCCTGAGTCCACAGCCGCTGACGACCGTCGGTCACCGGCCGGAAACGTCCGACCACGCTAAGCCGCAAGCGCTTCGACGCCCCGCCCCGACAACAGCCGCCGGATGTCGCGCACCGCCTCGCGCCCGGCGCGGTTGGCGCCGACAGTACTGGCTGACGGACCGTAGCCCACCAGATGCAGCCGCGGTTCGAGCATGACGCGCGTGCCGTCCATCGCGATGCCGCCGCCGGGGGCGCGCAGCCGCAGTGGCGCCAGGTGGTCCAGCGCGGCGCGCCAGCCGGTGCACCACAGGATCACGTCCGCCTCGACGGAGCCCGGCGCGCCGCCAGCCGGAGCGTCCCACGCGACCCCGTCGGGCGTGATCCGGTCGAACATCGGCAGCCGGTCCAGCACCCCGGAGCGCTGCGCCCGGCGGATCGCGTCGGTGACCGGCAGCCCGGTGACGCTGACCACGCTCTCCGGCACCAGCCCCGCGCGCACCCTGCGCTCCACCATCGCGACCACCTCGCGGCCGTACTCCCGCGTGAACGGCTCCTCGCGGAACGCCGGCTCCCGGCGCGTCACCCAGGTCGTCGAGGCACCGGTCGCGGCGAGCTCGCCGAGCAGCTGGATCGCGGTGATCCCGCCGCCGACCACGACCACGCGCTTGCCGGCGAACTCCTGCGGGCCGGGATAGGTCGCGGCGTGCAACTGACGCCCCCGGAAGGTCTCCCGGCCCGGGTAGTACGGCCAGAACGGCTTGTTCCACGTGCCGGTGGCGTTGATCACGGCGCGCGCGGCCCAGGTCGCGGAGTCGGTCTCGACCAGAAGTCGTTCGTCGGGTCCGTAACGCACCGCCTGCACCGCGACCGGCCGGTGCACGGCGAGCTGGAAGTGTTCCTCGTACTGAGCGAAGTAGCGGGGGACCGCGACGGAGGCCTGCTCCTGCGGCGACGGCGGCTCGAAGGCCATCCCGGGCAGGTCGAAGATGCCGTTGACGGTCTCCATCCGCAGCGAGGGCCACCGGTGCTGCCACGCGCCGCCGGGCGCCCGGTCGCCGTCGAGGAGCACGTAGCCGGCGTCGGGCTCGAAACCGGCTCGGCGCAGGTGGTAGGCACTCGACAAGCCCGCCTGCCCGGCACCGATCACCACGACGTCCGTCGCCCGCGTGTCCTCGTTCACGGTGGGTTGAACAATCAAGCCGCGGCATTCCTTCCGGCCGGAACACAGCCCCCACTGTGTACCCAAGAAGCGAATCAGGCCATGTATACACACCGTGACGAACCCGGTGAAATCCGTGGTCGTCCGGGCCGTGCGTCGATGTCCGAATATAAACGCCGTAATCCGGCCGTAACGTGTTCCGGCCAAACGTTCACCAGCCTCCCCCTCGACCGGTGGCACCGATAGTTAGCAAGGGTAAATATCTGAGGGTCACCGGTCGAAAGGAAGAAACACATGTGTGGCATCACCGGCTGGATCTCCTACGAACGCGACCTGCGCAACGAAGCGCCCACCCTGGACGCCATGACCGCCACCATGGAATGCCGCGGCCCTGACGACCGCGGGACCTGGATCGACGGCCCGGCCGCGCTCGGGCACCGCCGTCTGGCCATCATCGACCTGCCCGGCGGTCGGCAGCCGATGGCCGTGGAGGCCGGCGGGCAGAGCGTGGTGATTGTTTACTCCGGCGAAACATACAACTTCACCGAGCTGCGCGCGGAGCTGGCCTCGCGCGGGCACCGCTTCACGACCGACTCGGACACCGAGGTCGTGCTGCGCGGCTACCTCGAGTGGGGCTCGGCCGTGGCCGAACGCCTCAACGGCATGTACGCGTTCGCGATCTGGGACGGACGGGACCGCAAGCTGCGCCTGATCCGCGACCGCATGGGAATCAAGCCCCTGTATTACTCGCCGATCCCCGACGGCGTCCTGTTCGGCTCCGAGCCCAAGGCGATCCTGGCCAATCCGCTGGCCGAGCGGTCCGTCGGCCTGGACGGCCTGCGCGAGCTGTTCGTCATGGTCAAGACGCCGGGGCACGCGTTCTGGTCCGGTATGCGCGAGGTCGAGCCGGGCACCGTGGTCACCATCGGGCCCGAGGGCATCCGCACCGACGTGTACTGGACGCTGGCGACCCGGGAGCACGCCGACTCCCAGGGCGAGAGCATCGCGCATGTCAGGGAGCTGCTGGACGACATCGTGCGCCGGCAGCTCGTCGCCGACGTCCCGCGCTGCGTGCTGCTCTCCGGCGGCCTGGACTCCTCGACGCTCACCGCGCTGTCCGCGCGGCAGCTGGCGGTGACCGGCGAGAAGATCCGCAGCTTCGCCGTCGACTTCGTCGACCAGGCCAAGAACTTCGTCCCGGACCCGATCCGCGCCGATCCGGACACGCCGTTCGTGCACGCCGTCGCCGAGCACTCGAACACGGTGCACCAGGACATCGTGCTGGACGCCGAGTCGCTGACCGACCTGGACGCGCGGCGCACCGTGATCCGGGCCCGCGACATGCCCGCCGGCCTCGGCGACATGGACACCTCGCTGTATCTGCTGTTCAAGGAGATACGCGACCATTCGACGGTCGCACTGTCCGGGGAGTCCGCCGACGAGGTGTTCGGCGGCTACCAGGACTTCTTCGACGAGGACGCCCGGCGCGGCGGGACCTTCCCGTGGCTGGTGAAGTACACCGAGAACTTCGGCGACGACATGGGGTTGCTGCGTCCTGAGCTGCGTCAGGCCATGGATCTGCAGAACTATGTGCAGGAGTGCTACGACACGGCCGTCTCGACGATCGAGCGGCTGCCCGGCGAGAGTGACTTCGAGTATCGGATGCGGCGGGTCTGCCATCTGTATCTGACGCGGTTCGTGCGCTTCCTGCTCGACCGCAAGGACCGGCTCAGCATGGCCGTCGGCCTGGAGGTGCGCGTGCCGTTCTGCGACCACCGCCTGGTGGAGTACGTCTACAACGCGCCGTGGTCGATCAAGTCGTTCGACGGCCGCGAGAAGTCGTTGCTGCGCGAGGCGGCCGCCGACGTGCTGCCGCGCTCGGTGTACGACCGGGTCAAGAGCCCTTACCCGTCCACGCAGGACCCGCGCTACGTCATCGCGCTGCGCTCGCGTGTCGCCGACCTGTTGTCCCAGCCCTCGCACGCGGTCTTCGACTTCGTCGACCCGGCCACGGTGCGCCGGCTCGTCGACGACACCGGGTCCGGGATCATGCAGGCCTCGCGCCGCGGGTTGGAGCGGACATTGGACATGGCGCTGTGGTTGGAGATGTACCGGCCGACGCTTTCCTGGTCCTGATGACGGCAACCGGTTGCGCGCGGTAGATCGTGCCTGACCGAGCGTTGACCGCGTGCCCGACCCGCAGTACGGTCACGGACGACGGAGGCGAGTTAAGCAACTTTACTTTTGGTGGGTGCATGAAAGTCCTGATGTTCCGCCGAACACGGCCGGCTCTGCTTGCCGCCGTCGTCGCGCTCGGTATGACGGTGTTCGGCGCCGCCGGGGCCACGTCCCCGGCGGCCGCCGCCTCGTTCCCCAACGTCGTGGTGCCGGTTCCGGTGTCGGAGTCCGCGAACGGCTCGACGTTCACCCTCGGCTCGGCCGCGACGCTGACCGCGGACGATGGAGGAGTCGGCGGCTACCTCGCCGGGATCCTTCGCGCCTCGACCGGATACGCGCTGCCGCTGGCCGTCGGCGCCACGACGCCCGGCACGATCGCGTTGTCGTTGTCGGGCGCGCCTTCGACGGTCGGAGCCGAGGGGTATCAGCTCACGATCACAGGGTCCTCGGTGCGGATCCAGGCGAACAGCGCGTCCGGCCTGTTCCACGGCGTGCAGACCTTCCTGCAGCTCCTGCCGGCCAAGGTGATGAGCCCGACCGCGGTGACCTCGGTGGCCTGGAAGGCGACCGGCGGCACGATCGTCGACTACCCGCGCTACGAGCACCGCGGCGCGATGCTGGACGTGGCGCGGCACTTCTTCACCGTGGCGCAGGTCAAGCACTACATCGACGAGCTGTCGCTGTACAAGGTGAACTACCTACATCTGCACCTGTCGGACGACCAGGGCTGGCGCATCGCGATCAACTCCTGGCCGAACCTGGCGGCCTACGGCGGCTCGACCGAGGTCGGCGGCGGCGCCGGCGGGTACTACACGCAGGCTGACTACGCGGCGATCGTGAACTACGCCGCCTCGCACTACATGACGGTCGTCCCGGAGATCGACACGCCGGGCCACACCAACGCCGCGCTCGCGTCCTACGCCTCGCTGAACTGCAACGGCGTCGCGCCGCCGCTCTACACCGGCACCGACGTCGGCTTCAGCTCCCTGTGCACCTCGCTGCCGCTCACCTACACCTTCCTGGACCAGGTCGTCGGCGAGCTCGCGGCCCTGACCCCGGGCCCGTACATCCACATCGGCGGCGACGAGGCCAGCTCCACGACGCAGAGCGACTACGTGTCCTTCATCGACCAGGTGCAGCAGATCGTCGCCGACCACGGCAAGGCGGTCATGGGCTGGCACAACATCGCCGCCGCCACCTTGGCGCCGTCCACGGTCGCGCAGTTCTGGGACACGAACAACTCCAACAGCGCGCTGGCCGCCGCGGCCGCCACCGGCACGAAGATCATCATGTCCCCGGCCAACCACGCCTACCTGGACATGAAATACAACAGCAAGACGCCGCTGGGCCAGAACTGGGCCGGCTACGTCGACGTGAACAAGGCCTATGGCTGGGACCCCGGGAACTACCTGACGGGCATCAGCTCCTCGGCCATCGCCGGCGTGGAGGCTCCGCTGTGGTCGGAGACCCTCGTCACCTCGGCGAACATCGACTACATGGCCTTCCCGCGGCTGCCCGCCCTGATGGAACTCGGCTGGTCGCCGGAGTCCACCCACAGCCAGTCGGCCTTCGACGCACGGCTCGGCGCCCAAGGGCCGCGCTGGCACGCCATGGGTGTGAACTACTACAAGTCGACGCAGGTCAAGTGGCCGACCGGATCTTGAGGGGTCTGATGCTCTAGCATCACTGGGATGGGGGAAGACAAAAGCAGTGCCCTGATGGCGGTGGAGATCGGCCCGTTCGATCCGTCGTCCGCCTCCGACGCCGAGCTGGCCGAAAGCTACGCGGTGATGTCGGCGGTCATGACGGAGGACCATCCCGACCAGGCGCTGCCGCCGCTGGAGGAGTACGTCGCGCTGATCCGCCGGCCCCTGACCGAGCTGGGGCCGATGCGCCGCTGGGTGGCGCGGGAGGCCGGCCGCATCATCGCCGCCGCCTCGGTGAGCCTGCCGGAGAACGAGAACCGGCACCTGACGATCGTGCGCGTCATCGTCCCGCCGGAGCGGCGTCGGCGGGGCCTCGGCACGGCTCTGCTGCGGGCGGTGCTCCCGGCGGCGGTCGCCGACGGCCGTACCGTCGTCATGGGGAGCGGCGTCAAGGCCGACGCCTCCGGCGAGCTGTGGGCCCGGGGGCTGGGTTTCGTGCGCACCCTCGCCTATGTCCGCCAGTTCTTGACGATCGCCGACGTGGACCCGGCGCTGTGGGAGCGTCCCGTCGCTGACGGCTTCCGGCTGGAGCGCTGGACCGGCGCGGCGCCCGAGGCGCTGCTTGAGGAATACGCGCGTGCCCGCACCGCGATGCTCGACGCCCCGCGCGGCGAGTCGGTGGTGGAGTTCGAGGACTGGACTCCCGAGCGGGTCCGCGAGCATGAGGCGGATTGCCGGGCCCGGGACATCGAGAACCGGGTCGTGGTGGCCGTGCACGAAGACAGCGGGCGGGTGGCGGCCGTGACCGAGGTCGATCTGTGGGCCAGTCAGCCTGGTGAGGCCGCCCAGCGGGACACCGTCGTCGCCGCCGACTTCCGGGGACGGGGCCTGGGCCTGGCGGTCAAGGGTGCCATGCTGCGCCGGCTGACCGCCGACCGCCCCGCGATCGGCCTGGTCTGGACGCACACGGCCCAGGACAACGACCACATGATCCGCATCAACCACGCGCTCGGCTACGTCACCACGGCAGTGATGACGTATGTCGAGGTCGGCGCGGACGAACTCGCCAAGCGGTTGGAGGCCCGATGACATCGGTCGAGATCAGCCTGTTCGACACCGCGTCCGCCACCGACGTCGATCTGGCCGAGAGCTACGACGTGACGATGTCCGTCGCGGACGACGACTTTCCCGGCGAACCGAGGCCGACACTCGACCAGTATGCCCAGATGGCTCGCAGGCCCGCGGACTTCTTCGGTCCGGTCCGGCGTTGGGTGGCGCGGGAGGACGGCCATATCGTCGCCACGGGGTCGGCGACGTATCCGGAGCATGAGAACCGGCACGGGACGATCACCAGAGTCGCCGTTCGGCCGGACCGGCGCCGGCAGGGTATAGGCACCGCGCTGCTGCGGGTGATGCTGCCGGACCTGCGTATCGATGGTCGCACCGTCGTTATCGGCTACGGCCTCAAAGCCGACGCGGCCGGCGAGTGGTGGGCCCGGGAGCTGGGCTTCGTGCGGACGAATGCGTTCGCACGGCAGGTCCTGACGATCGCCGACGTGGACCCGGCGCTGTGGCAGTGTCCTGTCGCCGACGGGTTCCGGCTGGAGCACTGGATCGGCTCCGTGCCCGAGGCACTGCTCGCGGAGTACGCGCGTGCCCGCACCGCCATCCACGACGCGCCGCAGGGGGATTCGACGCTCGCGTTCCCGGATTGGACGCCGGAGCGGGTCCGCGCCGAAGAAGCGGAGATGCAGGCCCGGAGAGCTGAGGTCCACGTGATCGCGGCCGTCCACGAAGCCGGCGGCCGGGTGGCGGGCTTCACCGAGCTCGAACTGTCGGCGGCCCGGACCGACGCCGCCTTCCAGCTCGACACCGCCGTCGTGGCCGAGTTCCGGGGCCACGGCCTGGGGCTGGCCGTCAAGGGCGCCATGCTGCGCCGGCTGACCGCGGAGCGTCCGGCGATCGGGACCGTGTTCTCCTCCAACGCCTCCGACAACACCCACATGATCCGCGTCAACCACGCCCTGGGGTTCGTCACCAGGGCGGTGATGGCCGACGTCGAACTGGACGCGGCCGAGCTCGTCAAGGGGTTGGCCGCCCACTGAGGGGAAACGCCGCGGGCCTCGTCGCCTCCCTCGCGGTCGCAGTACTCTGACTCCCGGTGCCCGGCGAGCGGGCCTGACGCAGGGGGTATGGGGACCATGACGGTTCAGCCCGGGGGAGTCGGCGCCCAGGTGCCGGCCCAGGACGTGTCCGTGTTCGTGCTCACGATCCCCGGGCTGCCGGGGGCCAGCGCGAAGATCGTGTTCCAGGAGATCGTGGACATCGTCAGCGAGATCGAGGTCGCGCAGCCCGTGCCGACCGGGGCGCCGGCCCCGGGACCCGGGGGCACGCACACGAAGCAGCAGATGGGGCCGACGCTGCCGCCGACGGTGACGCTCAAGCGCGGCCTGGACGGGGACACCACGCTGTGGCAGTGGCACCAGCTGGCCCTGGACGGCGCCCCGCCCGCCCGGCAGAACGCCGTCCTCGGGATGTACACCGCCGCCGACTACGCGGCCGGCAAGCCGCCGGTCTCCGCCTGGAACCTGGTGAACGCCTGGTGCGCGAAGATCGCCATCGCGGGTGCGGGGGCCGGGAACGGCGTGGTCGGGGAGACGGTGGACATCGTGTGCGACACCCTCTCGCTGTCGAGGGTTGTCGTACCCGTGGCCGCGAGCGCCGGGCCCTGAGCTCTGACCTCTGAGCGCCGGGCCCTGAGAGGCTGAGCACCTGAGCACCTGAGCACATGACAGGTCAGGGCCGCGTGCTGTCCAGCAGCGTGAAGAGCTCTTGGGTGGTCCCGGTCTCGGCGATCCTCGGGAAGATCTTCTGAACGCTGTACTCGTGCGACTCCGGCGTCCGGTCGGTCATCGCGTCGATCGGCAGGCTCACGTGGAAGCCCTCCTCGTGCGCGCTGCGGGCCGTGGACTCCACGCCACCGCTGGTGGAGATCCCGGTGACCACGACCTGCGTGACGCCGAGTCCCAGCAGGAGCTCGGCCAGGCCGGTGCCGGCGAAGGCGCTGCGCGCGTACTTGGTGACGACGTGGTCCTCGGGCTGCCGGTCGAGCTCGGGGACCAGCTCGGTCCAGTCCTCGGTGAACGTGCGCGGCGCTCCGGAACCGGCCTCGGTGCGTCCCGGCGGCGAGCCCGCGACGTTGACCAGGACGACCGGCAGGCCGTGCTTCCGGAACGCGGCGGCCAGCGCGGCGCTGCGGGCGATGACGTCGGAGATCGGGTGCGTCAGGTCCAGGCCGGTGAGGCCCTTCTGCAGGTCGATCACCACCAGCGCGGTGGTCGGGTCGAGGGTGGAGAACATGGTGTTTTCCTTTCGGGCACAAGTTCAGGTTCAGGCGCAGGTTCCCGTGCGGGTCTGGGCTCTGATGCAGGCATCGGTTCAGACGTCAGGAATCAGGACCCTGCGAGCCGTCTGAGCAGGTCGATACTCCCGGCGAGCTGCTCCAGTTCGGTCGGGCTGAGGGTGGCGGTGATCGCCGTCGTGAGCCAGTCCTCCTTGGCCAGGCGCCCGGTCCGGTACCGCTCGCGCGCCTCCTCGGTCAGGCCCAGGATCGTCTTGCGGCCGTCGGCCGGATCCGGCGAGCCGGCCACGAGCCCGGCGTCCACCAGCGCGGCCACGATCGTCGCCATCGACTGCTGCCGGATGCCCTCGGCACGCGCCAGGGCCGTCGCCGTCGCCGGCCCGTCGCGTTCCAACCGGCCGAGCGCCGAGGACTGCGACTTCGTCAGATCGCCGCCCTCCGACTGCGCCCGCAACCGTCGCAGCAGCTGGCCCAACGTCACCCGCAGCTCGCGGGCGACCTCGGCGGCGCGCGCCGGATCGGCTTCCTCCATGACGGCGACGTTATCAGATACACAGGCAACTGCACAGTTGACTGTGTATCGCTGTGGGTCCTTGCGAAGGCTCGCCATCCTGATGAACTTGACGTCAGACTCAAGTACTCTTCGGCTCATGACTGACACCACCGAGCTGCCCGTCCGGCCGAGCTCGTTCGAGGACCTGCAGGAGCTCATCGGCAAGGAGATCGGGCCGACGGACTGGTACACGGTCTCGCAGGAGCGCATCGACGCCTTCGCCGCCGCGACCGGTGACGACCAGTGGATCCACGTCGATCCGGTGCGGGCCGCGGCCAGTCCGCTGGGCACGACCATCGCGCACGGGCTGTTCTCGCTCGCGCTCGGACCGGCCTTCTCCTACCGGCTGCTGTCCTTCGAGGGCTTCGCGCACGGCCTGAACTACGGCTACGACAAGGTGCGCTTCCCGGCGCCGCTGCCGTCGGGGACGCGGGTCCGGATGCGGATGACGTTGCAGGCGGCCGACCGGGTTCCGGGCGGGATCCAGGTGCGGAGCCTGCAGGTGTTCGAGGGCGAGGGGTTGGAGAAGCCCGTCGCGGTCGCCGAGGCGCATGTGGTCGGCGGCGGCGTCGAGCTCGCCGACTCGGGAGAGAACGAGTCCGGCTTCGTGTGCCCAGCGTCCCGGCGAGTAGTGCGATGCCCAGCTGGACCCGGGTGCGGCGACAGCGCGTT
>NZ_JAACYW010000355.1 GCF_015356825.1 Catenulispora rubra
CCGCAGGGCTTTCCGACCCCTCGTCCGGCCTAGAAACACTCGGCGGGCGTCTCAGGCCCCTCAGCGAGGCCCCAGAAGGCGCGGAACGGGGCGCCGTCGGGCGTTCGGGGCGCGGGGTTCCGGTGCGTGACGGTGTCGCGACTGGGGCGACCGGAATGCTCGGCTTGCCCCTTTCGCAGGGCTCGGAGGCATTCGCGCGCTTGGCGAGCGCCCTTCGCGGGGCCCGTGTCGTGCGGGCTCGCAACGGCCCAGCGCGGTTCCGGCTACCCGCCGGGCGGCGGGCGCGTGCCTCGTTCGGGTCAATCGCCGCTGTGCCGCGGATCACCCGTGCGTTGGTCGCCAATGGGACGCTTTCGCCCGATTCGGGGCCCCCTCGGCCGGCCTCGAACGGCCTCACCTCGGCCGACATGGGGTGGTTCCCCCACCCCTGAGCTGTGATCTGTCGCCGGGATCCGCCATTATGGGCCACGGCTCCGGCGCCGTCGCGGGCCGTGACCGTACTAGGCAAGGAGAAGTTCCATGGCTCTTCCGACACTGACCCCCGAGCAGCGCGCGGCCGCTCTGGCCAAGGCCGGGGAGGTGCGCCGTGCCCGTTCGGAGATGCTGGCCGACGTCAAGGCCGGGAAGCTGTCCCTGAAGGCGGTGCTCGACCGGGCGGCCAAGGGCGAGGAGATGGTCAAGAAGACGAAGGTGACCGCCCTCATCAAGGCGCTGCCGGGCTACGGCCCGGCCAAGGCGGCCAAGCTGATGGCGGACGCCGAGATCGACGAGAACCGCCGTATCGGCGGCCTCGGCGACCGTCAGCGCCAGGCGCTGCTCGCCGCCACCGCCTGATCCGCCAGGTCGAACCGGACGCGAATCCGGGCGATCTCGCCACGGCGCAGCCGGCCGTCTCTGTGCAGGGGACGGCCGGCAATGCCGGGCCGGGAGAGCCGTCCGGAGGAGTCCGTATGGATTCACCAGCCCATATGGCGCCGGTGAAGCGCCGCAGGGTGCTTCTGGGCTAGCGTGGGACGTATGACTGACCAGCCCGACCTGCGAGCCTCGCACGCGGACCGGGACCGGGTCGTGGAGACGCTGCGGATCGCCGCCGGGGACGGCCGGCTGTCCGCCGAGGAGCTCGACGCCCGGCTGGAGGCCGCGCTCACCTCGCGCACCCTCGGGGAGCTGGCGGAGCTCACCTCCGACCTGCCCGGAACGCCGGACGCCGGCGTCGGCTACGGACCCGGTCACGGTGCCGTCGCGCCGCCGACGAAGGACGTGCTCGTCATCGAGCAGAAGGGCGGGCAGTTCGTCCGCACCGGGGCGTGGGTGGTCCCCGGGCGCATCGAGCTGCGGCCCAAGATGTGCGACGTCGTCCTGGACTTCAGCGACGCCGTCGTCAGCCGCGACACCCTGCGCATCGACGCGGACATGCGGCTGGGCAAGCTGATCATCATCGCGGGGCCCGGGGTCGAGCTCGACATCGACGGCCTGACGCTGGCCTTCTCCAAGTTCCGGCTGCGCGGGGACCGGCACCGCCGGTACGAGGCCGACCAGGACACTCGGCCGCTGCGGATCGAGATCGTCGGCACCCTGAAATACGGCAAGCTCATCGAGCGGCGGGCCCGGCGACGACGACCGGGACGCTGACCGCGACCACTGATTGCGACACCGGAGGCGACGCGCACTGGCGCACGCACGGCACTGCGACACCGCACCACCGCAGCGCCACGGCCGTGCTGCCGCAAGACCTGCTCAACCCGGCGACAAAGGCTTCCCAAGCTCAGAAAACCTCAGCGGACCTCAAGAATTAAGGGACAACCCTTAATCCCCTGGCCGCGGCGCCGAATATCTCGCCCAGAGCTCTCGCTCAGAACTTCAGGTCCGCCTCGATCGGCCGGTGCGCCTGCTTCGGCCCCACGGCCGGCAGGACGGCGCTGGCGACCGGCGTGAGCCCGCGGGACAGCACGTCGTCCAGCCGGACCACCGGGAACTTCGCCGGCCACGTGAACCCGAACCCGGTCCCGGCCTTGGCCTGCGCCGACACCAGGCCGGTGCCGGAGCCCATCAGCGGCCGGATCTGCCGGTCGGTCTGCGCCACGTCCAGGTCGCCGACGACTATCAGGTTCGGCGACTTCTCCGTCTGCACGTCGTCGACCAGCTGCTCCAGCGCGTCGCCGCGGGCCACGCCGAAGCCGTCGTGCGAGAGCGAGGGCTGCGGCAGGTGCACGGCGTAGACGGTGACGCTCCGGCCCTGGCCGGCGTCCACGGTGAACCGCAGCAGGCCGCTGAACTCGCCGGCGGAGCTGCTGTCGGCGGCGCCGGACTGGCTCCCGGCGGAGGGCCGGCCGCCGGTCAGGTCCACCGGCTGGCTGGAATCGATCTTGAAAGTCGACCAGACCACGAACTCGTACATCGCCAGGTGGTAGGCGTAGCGGGCCGGAGCGGCCTGGTCGGCGAGCTGGACGTCCTTCGCCATGCCCTGCAACACGACGATGTCGGCGCCGCGCTGCTGGGCCAGCTGAGCGATGCCGGTCAGGTCGGGAGCGCTGTCATCGAGGGCGGAGACGTTCTGGCTGAGGATCCTGATGTCCGCCGGGCCCGAGCCGCCGGTGCGCATCAGGGTCGGGCCGAAGTCGCCGGCCCAGACCCCGCAGGTCAGCAGGCAGATGCCGATGGCCCACTTCTTCAGGCTGAGCAGGGCCACCGGCAGGGCCAGCACGAGCGGGGCGACGGTCCAGGGCAGGAAGGTGTCGACCAGCGAGCCGATGCCCATGAACTCGGGGAGGAAGCGGTGGCCGAGCAGGACCGCGAGGACCAGGACGCTGATGATGACGGTCAGCAGGGCCAGCTGGCGGCGGGCCCGGCGCCAGTGGGGCTCGTGCTCCTCGGGGTCCGCAGAATCGGCCGAGTCGGCGGACGCCGGGGGCGCGGGAGGCGTCGGTTCGGCGGGCTCGGAGGTGACGATCGGGCCGATGACGGTCGGGGTCTCGTCGGGCCCTGCGGAAGTCGCGGAGGGCATCGCGGAAGTGGTACGGCCTGGGACAGGCGAAATTATCGCGGGCTGGGCCAGGAAAGCAGCGGGCGAAGAAGTGGCGCTGCTCGGCGCGGGCAGCGCGGGAGCACCGGCCGGGCTCGGAGATATGGAGACAGGCGAAGCTGCGCCGGCGTCGGTCGGCGACGCGGCACCCAGTGCAGGATCCGGCTTCGCAGGCGCGGGCAAGGCAACCTGGGCAGGAATACCCGGAGCAGCAACGCCCGGAAGAGCCGGAGTAGCCAAAGCACTCGGAGTACCCGAAGCACCTGGAACGCCTGGCACAACCGGAGCCGCGGCCGTCCGGAACGGCGTCGCAGGGCTCTCGCGCCGCTGGGTCGGCACCGCCGCGGACTTCCACGTGGCCGAGGCCTGATCGGCGGCGGAACGGATGATGTCACTGATCGCGAACACCGGTGCCGCGACGGCCACCGCAGTGTTCTGCGGAGCCGGGGCACTCGTGCCGTTGGCCGGCGGTGTCTGCTCGTTGGAGGTGGATATCGCGGAGTCGTCCGCGGCGGCGGCACCGTCGGCGCCCGGAGTGCCGTCGGCCGCGTGCTCCGCGCCGCCGTCCCCCGAAGCCTCCACAGCCGCCCCCTGGCCTATCGGCCGCTCGCTGTCCGGGCCGTCCGCGCGCACGTCGGATCCGGCCGAACCAGCCTGAAGTTGATCGAAACGCAAGTCTTCTCGTCCACTCGCCGTGACCAGACCCGACCGTTCCGCGCGCGCCGAGCAGCGTGCACGCGCAAAGGTTACTACCAACGGACGAGTCGTTCGGTCACGGTCCGGTGACTAGAGCAACAACCGTGTCACAACTTCCTGAGACGGCGAACCGGGTTCCGCTCAGAGGCCGGGGGCGCCCCAGACCGGGAACCAGCGGCTCAGGTCCGACTCCAGGCGCAGGTCGTTTCCCAGCATGGCCTTGATCTGCAGTTCCAGCGCGCCGTCGCGCTGTTCGCCGGCCTGCGGGGCGAAGGGGTAGAACGTGCCGCGCTTGTAGAGGTACACCAGGGCCAGGCGGCGGTCCCGGTCGTCGGTGAAAGACACTAGGGAGCACAGCAGCTGCGGGCCGAAACCGGTGTCCTGCAGGGAGCTGTTCACCGCGTGCAGGTCGGTCACCAGGCCGGCGGTGTCGTCCGGTTCGTGGTGCGAGACCAGCCAGGTGTAGCCGTAGGAGTCGTCGCGCGCCTCGACCTTGGGGCCGTTGCCGGCCGCCAGGAGCGTGGTGATGTCCGACTCGACGTCGTCGAAGGCCCGCCCCTCGGCGCGCTTGAAGCACACCGAGCCCAGGCCCGTGGGACGGAAGTTGGTCGCCGCCTGCAGGGTCAGGGCCGCCGACGGCAGGCCGAAGAGCTGGTCGAGGTCCGGCTTGACCGGCTTCGTCCGACCGAGCAGCGTGTCCAGGAATCCCATGGCTACCAGCTTGCCTTGTCTCCGAGGGTCGCCGCGGGAGGTCCCACGGTCCGTTCGCTTATCGTGATCGTCTTGTGCAGATCCCCGTGACTAATCCGGATCCTTCCCGGTACGGCACAATCCGAACAGCTGTCACGCTTCGTCTCCTGCGGATACTTCCCGTGCCATGCGTCCGGGCCCATGGCCTGTCGGACGCATACGGCTCGCATCGTGGAAAGCTCAGGTCCGACAGGCGCCGGGATGTGGTGCGGGGTGGTGCGGGGTTGTGCGGGTACTGACGACGGCTCAGCCGCGACCGATCTCGACCGCCAGCTTCGCCAGCTTCTCCTGGCGGACCTGCAGGGTCGGGTGCGTGGCGAACAGGTTCGAGACGCTGGCGCCCTTGATCGCCGGGGTGAAGAAGAAGGCGTTGAAGGCCTGCTGCTTGCGCAGGTCCTGGGTCGGGATCATGGCCATGTCGCCGGTGATCCGGCCCAGCGCGTTGCTCATCGCCGACGGGTTGCCGGTGAGCAGCGCCCCCGAGCGGTCGGCGGCCAGCTCGCGGTAGCGGGACAGGCCGCGGATCAGCAGGAAGGACAGCAGGTAGGTCAGGCCCGAGACGAGCATCACGAAGAACAGCACGACCGCCGGGCTGTCCTCGTCGTCGCGGCCGCGGTCGGAGAAGCCGCCCCACAGCCCCATCTCGAAGGTGATGCGGGTGATCAGGCCGGACAGGATGCCCAGGAACGAGGCGATGGTCATCACCGCGACGTCCTTGTGCGCCACGTGCGAGAGCTCGTGCGCGAGCACGGCCTCCAGCTCGCGGTCGTCCGGGAGCTTGCGCATCAGGCCGGTGGTCGCGCAGACCACCGTGTTCTTCTGGCTGCGGCCGGCGGCGAAGGCGTTGGGGACGTCGGTGTCCACCAGGCCGACCCGGGGCTTGGGCATGTCGGCCAGCGCGCACAGCCGGTCCAGCACGGCGTGCAGCCGGTGCGCCTCGGCGGAGTCGTTGGGCTGGACGAGCTTGGCGTTCATCGAGAACAGCGCGATCTTGTCGGACAAGAACCACTGCGCGAAGAAGAAACCGCCGATGACGATGATGAGGATCGGCAGCAGGCCCTTGGGCGCGAGGGCCACCGCGACGCCGATCGCGGCGACGTAGACCAGGCCGAGCAGGAACATCACGATGACCATCCGCGATGTCAGCTGCCGGTCCGGCGCGAAACGGGTCCTTGCCACTGGTGCTCTCTCCCTGTTCAAGCTGGTTGTTCTAGCTGGCTGTCACACCCAGGTGCGGATATCAACCTGTCAATCGGAGCAACGCCGGAAGTCGTCCGGAGGTTCCCGGGTGGGACTGTTCGCGCAGCGAAAGAGACTACCGCCACACCGTGACCGGTGTGACCGGTGTGGCGGTGCGGCGGCAGTCGGGACCAGCAGGGGTGCGCCCGTACGGGTGGCTCGGATGGCTCAGGCGGCTCGGAAGGGCCGGCCTCAGCCGGGGATGAGCCCTTCCTCGGACATCATCGCCTCGACCTCGTCCAGCGTGGAGTCCGCCATGGGGAGCACGAAGTCGCTCTCCACGAGCCGGTCCAGCGGGATCGGCGTGCCGATCTCGCGCACCCGCTCCAGCAGCGTGTCCAGCGCCAGCCGGAACGCCGCCTCGTCCTTGGCCTGGCAGGTCTCCAGGACCTTGGTGTCCAGGTCGTTCAGCTCGTCGATCGAGCTGTCCGGGACCTCCAGCTGACCCTCGGTGAGAATGCGGACGATCATCGCGCCCCTCCCTCCTTGCGGACCTCCTCGGCGTCCGTGACATCCGAGTTGGAGGCGTTGCCGACCCCGTGGCCGGCCTCCAGCTGCTTGGTCGACGGACCGCCGGCCAGCTCCCGCTTCATCGCTTCGAGCTGGTTGTCGACATCCGAGCCGGACGACAGGCGCTCCAGCTCGGTGGTGATGTCGTCCTTGGCCATGCCGGTCGGGTCGTTGAGCGCGCCGGAGGCCAGCAGCTCGTCGATGGCCGAACCGCGGGCCTGCAGCTGCAGGGTCTTGTCCTCGGCGCGCTGGATGGCCATGCCGACGTCGGACATCTCCTCGGAGATGCCGGAGAAGGCCTCGCCGATCCGGGTGGTCGCCTCGGCCGCGGTGTAGGTGGCCTTGATCGTCTCCTTCTTGGTGCGGAAGGCGTCGACCTTGGCCTGCAGCGACTGGGAGGCCCGGGTGAGCTTCTCCTCCTCGCCCTGCAGCGTCGCGTACTGGGTCTGCAGGTCGGTGATCTGCTGCTGGATGCCGCCGCGCCGGGACAGGGCCTCGCGGGCCAGGTCCTCGCGGCCGACCTCCAGGGCCCGGCGGGCCTGGGTCTCGTGCTTGTCGGACTGGTCCTGCAGCTGCTTCATCTGCAGCTCCAGGCGCTTGCGCGAGGTGGCCACGTCGGCGACGCCCCGACGCACCTTCTGCAGCAGTTCCAGCTGCTTCTGGTACGAAAGGTCGAGCGTCTCGCGCGGGTCCTCGTACTTGTCCAGCGCCTTGTTGGCCTTGGCCTGGAAGATCAACTTCATGCGCTTCATGACGCCAGCCATGGGCTCTGCCGCGCCCCCTTCACGTCCTCGTGTGGCCGACTCCGGTCCGCGTGCGGATCGTGCTCAATGTCGTCCAACTTTGTGGTCCTGGTCAGGACTTACCATACGGCCCGCCACCCCTTCTCGGCACCTACTGAAGGCCATGGCTTCAGTAGTGCGAAACGTCATGGGCCCGACCGTGGCTTCGTGGTCGCGGGGCCGTGGCCTTAGAGTCTTCCCGTGTTCCGGAAGCAGAAATCCACCGATGAGGCCGACCAGGCCACGTCCGAGCAGGAGAACGCCGACCTGCTGGACGAGGCACGGGCCGCCAAGGGCCGTCCCACGCCCACCCGCCGCGAGGCCGAGCTGGCCCGCAAGCAGCGGCTGTCCGGCATCAGCTCCGATCCGAAGAAGGCCAAGCGCCAGGCGCGCCAGCGCGACTTCGACGCGGCCACCGAACGGCAGCACGGCGGGCCGGTGAAGGCGTTCGCCCGCGACTACGTCGACTCCCGCTTCCGGATCGCCGAGTTCTTCATCATCTTCGCCGTGCTGCTGTTCGTGGTGGCCTCGGTCCCGTCGGTGGCGCTGCTGTCGGTGGTGCTGTGGCTGGTGATGCTGGTGGCCATCGTGTTCGACTCGGTGCTGCTGGTGCGCGGGGTGAAGAAGGAGGCGCACAAGCGCTTCCCCGACGCCGACCTGGGGCGCCTGGGCTGGTACTCGCTCATGCGTTCGATGCAGTTCCGCAAGTGGCGGCTGCCCAAGCCGCGGTTGAAGCGCGGCGAGAAGTTCTAGGCGGACCCTCGCCTCAGCCTTCCGTCGGCCATCGTCAGGACCCGGTCGACGCCGTCCAGCAGGGCGGTGTCGTGGGTGACCAGGACGGTGGCCGTCCGGTGCGCCGGTGACGGCGGCCAGCAGCGCCAGGACGGCGGCCCCGCGGTCGTGGTCCAGGGCCGAGGTCGGTTCGTCCACCAGGAGGACGGCCGGGTCGGCGTAGAGGGCGCGGGCGATGTTGACGCGCTGGCGTTCGCCGCCGGAGAGCTGGTGCGGTCGACGGCGCCACGTGGCCGGGCCCAGGCCGACCGCCTCCAGCAGGGTGCGCGCCCGCCCACGGGCCGCCGCGGGCCGGTCGCCGCGCACGTGGCCGACGAGCTCGGGTGGACAGCCGGACCGCGGCCGTGGCCGCCGCCGTGCAGGCGGGGCTGATCCGGATGTGACGGTCGGCGAGCGGCAGCGGACGGGCAGCAGCAGGACAGACAGCAACAGACAGCAACAGACGGCGCCGGGCGCCAGCAGGCGGCAGCAGGCGGCGACAGGCCGGGCAAGCAGCGCCGGACGACGACCGGCGGCCTCCTACCGGGCCGTAGTCTGATCACATGGAATTCCGTCATCTCGGCCGCTCCGGCCTGATCATCAGCGAGATCGCCTACGGCAACTGGATCACCCACGGCTCGCAGGTGGAGGAGGACTCGGCGCTGGCCTGTGTGCGCGCCGCCCTCGACGCGGGGATCACCACGTTCGACACCGCCGACGTGTACGCCGGGACCCGGGCCGAGGCCGTGATGGGCCGGGCGCTCAAGGGCGAGCGGCGCGAGGGGCTGGAGATCTTCACCAAGGTCTTCTGGCCGACCGGCCCGGGCCGCAACGACCGCGGGCTGTCGCGCAAGCACATCATGGAGTCGATCAACGGCTCGCTGAAGCGGCTGCAGACGGACTACGTCGACCTGTACCAGGCGCACCGGTACGACTACTCGACGCCGCTGGAGGAGACGATGACGGCGTTCGCCGACGTCGTGCACTGCGGCAAGGCGCTGTACATCGGCGTGTCGGAGTGGAAGGCCTCGGAGATCCGCGCCGCCAAGGCCCTGGCCGACGAGCTGAAGATCCAGCTGATCTCCAGCCAGCCGCAGTACTCGATGCTGTGGCGGGTCATCGAGGCCGAGGTGGTCCCGACCTCCGAGGAGCTGGGCGTGGGCCAGATCGTCTGGTCCCCGATCGCCCAGGGCATCCTGACCGGCAAGTACCTGCCCGGCGGCGAGCTGCCGGCCGGGTCGCGCGCCACCGACGAGAACTCCGGCGCGAACGTGATGCGCGAGCTGGTCGCGAACCAGGAGCTGCTGGAGGCGGTGCAGCAGCTGCGGCCGATCGCGGAGTCGGTGGACCTGACGATGGCGCAGCTGGCCGTGGCGTGGGTGTTGCAGAACCCGAACGTCTCCGCCGCGATCATCGGCGCCTCGCGTCCGGAGCAGGTGACCGAGAACGTCAAGGCGGCCAGCGTGAAGCTGTCAGACGACGTGATGAAGCGGATCGACGAGGTGCTCGGGTCGAACGTGGTGCGGGACCCGTCGCGGACGGTGTCGCCGCCGACCCGGCCGTAGCCCGGCTGCGCGACGGCGGCGGGAGTCTGTCAGAAGACTGACAACGCGGCTATGCTCCGGCGTGACTCGACCGCGATCACGCCAGGAGCCCCCATGAGGAGCAATCCCATAGCCGCGCGGTTCGGCGCGCTCGCCGCCGGACTGCTCGCCGCCGCCGTCGCGATCCCCGGCGGGGCGCAGGCCGCGTCGGCACCGGCGGCCGCGCCCGCCGCCGGCACCACCACCGCCGCGACCGTTCTCACCGACGCCCAGGTCGCGGCGCTCGGCCCCGACGCCCAGGCGGCCCGGCTGGCGCCGCTGCGCGCCGTGGCGAATGCGGTCGGGGCGGTCGGGGCGGTCGGGCGGGGCAGCGCCGCCGATGTCTACGGCAATCTCGCCATCGAGGCGGGCCACGACGTGGTGACCGTCTACCTCACCGACACCGCGCAGGCGTCGCGGGTGCTCGCGGCGGCGCGGGCCGTGGACCCGACGATCGACGGCTCGCTGATCCGCTTCCAGAAGGCGGCCGCCACGCACGCCGCGCTGGACGCCGCCGCGCAGCGGGTGGTGGCGCTGGCCGACGCCGGGAAGCTGCCGGTCCACGTGGATCTGGTCGGGCCGGCGGCGGACGCGTCGGGGCTGGAGCTCGACGTGGACGATCCGGCGACGGCTCCGGCGGCGTTGCAGCCTCGGGCGGCGTCCACGACGAACCTGGCGACAACCCTCGGCGTGCCGCTCGTCTACCGGCAGGGACACGCGCTGCAGGCCAAGTCCTGGGCGAACTCCAAGTGGGACGACAGCTCGCCGTTCATCGGCGGCGACGCGATCACCGGCGGCGGCACCGGCCACGGCTGCACCGCGGGATTGCCGGCCGTCCGCAAGTCCGACAACCACCCGATCATGGTGACCGCGGCGCACTGCTTCGGCGTCGGCACCAGGATCTACACGCGAGCCGGGACCCCGGGCGACTATGCCAACGGCTTGACTGGCAACTACGTCGGCACCGTGACGGCGCGGGTGCAGCAGTGGGACGCGGAGACCATCGACGGCGCGAACAACAACGCCGACGAGTCGGACACCACGACCTGGCTGCGGCTGACCAGCTTCGCGTACTCCTACAACGGAGACTATGTGTGCCACGACGGCCAGCGTTCGTACTTCATGGGGCACCCCACGCCGTGCGGCATCAAGGTGACCAATCAGGACATGTACTGCGGGCCGAGCACCGGCTGCCCGGGGTTGTCGTACACGGCTCGCGGCGTGTGGGGCGACGCGGTGAACAACGGCTGGGGCGCGGCCGGCGGGGACAGCGGCGCCACGATGTTCGCGGTGGAGTCCGGCGGGGTACGGCAGGCGCGCGGGCTGCTTTCGGACGGGACGCCCGGGGACGGGACGCCGGGGGTCTTCTGGACGGAAGCCACCGACATCTTCAACTACTACGGGTTGACCTTGAATCCGCAGACCTGATCACCTGGTCGTAGCTGATTCAGCGACGAGGCCGTTCCGGCTTCGAGGTCGGCCACGAGGTCGGCTACAAGGTCGGCTACAAGGCCATTTCAGCAAGAAGGCCACGCAGAACGGAGACGCGCGCCATGCTGTCGAGTCTGCTCCCGCCGGAGGTCGAGGTCGAGGAGTGCTTCGGCGACCCCGAGGACGCGGTGTTGATGCCCGGCGAGGAGGCGGTGATCGCGCGGGCCGTGGACAAGCGGCGGATGGAGTACATCACCACGCGGCATCTGGCGCGGACGGCTTTGGTCCGGCTCGGGTTTCCGCCGGTCGCGATCGGGACCGGCGCGAACCGGGAGCCTTTGTGGCCGGCCGGGGTCGTGGGGAGCATGACGCACTGCCGGGGGTATCGGGC
>NZ_JAACYW010000356.1 GCF_015356825.1 Catenulispora rubra
ACCAGGGGGATAGTAAGGCCGGCGGCGGCGATCTGTGGGGGAACGCCACCGCCGGGAGGGGGACAGCAAGGCCGGCGGCGGCAGTCCGTGGGGGAACGCCACCGCCTGGGCGGGAACCGAAGGCGGGACTGGGACGGGGGTCCAGTTCCGCCTGCGGCCATTGGCAATGCAGCATAGGTGTTGACTACGTTGTTTACAGGGAGGGCACGATGACGAACCACGCAGCCCGGCTGGCTCGGATTCTGGAGACACACCCGGACGTCGTCCACGTCGGCGGCACCAATGAGGCGTTGATCAAGCGCGACGAGCTGTTGGTGCTCAACACGCACGCGGACGCCGTCCACGAGCAGGCCCGACAGTGGGTCGACTCCCGTGAGGACTTCGCCGACCTCGGCGTCGCCCGGCTGCGGCTGCGGCCCGGCGCGGGCGTGGACGCCGCGGAGCTGACGCACGACCTGCGGGGCGGCGCGGGGGCGCACCGCCGGACCAGCGTCACCCCGAACCACGTGATGCACGGGACTCCCGGCGACATGACCGGCGGTCCGTTCGGCAAGCCGACTCCCTCCAAGGAGCTGGACCAGCCGGTCGGCGACGGCGCGCCGGCCAAGCGCGTCACCATCGGGATCCTGGACACCGGCATCGACCCGCATCCGTGGTTCGACGCGCACGAGTGGTACCAGGCCTGCACCGCCGAGGAGCACGAGTCCCTGAACCCGGCGCCGGACACGGATCTGGAGTCCGACTCCGGCCACGGCACGTTCATCGCCGGCGTGCTGCTGCAGCACGCCCCGAACAGCTACCTGTGGGTCGAACGGGTGCTGGGCACCGACGGCGTCGCCGACGAGCTGGAAGTGCTCAGGGGCATGGCCCGGATCCAGACCCGGGCCGCCACCCGGGGCGACCAGCTGGACGTGCTGAACCTGTCGCTGGGCTGCTTCACCTTCGACGACCGGCCCTCGCCGGTGCTGGCCGACGCCGTAGCCCGGATGTCCCGGCACACCGTCGTGGTGGCCGCCGCTGGCAACGACGCCTCGGACCGGCCGTTCTGGCCCGCGGCGCTGAAGGACGTGGTCGCGGTCGCGGCTCTGGCCGAGCAGTCCGCGGGCACCGATCCGGAGCGCGCGTCGTTCTCCAACTACGGCTGGTGGGTGGACGCCGCCGCGCCGGGTGAGAAGATCGCCAGCACGTTCCTGACCCACGGCCGGGAGAACGGGGAAGAGTTCCACGGCTACGCGAAGTGGAGCGGCACCAGCTTCGCCGCCCCCTACGTGGCCGGTAAGATCGCGGCTTTGATGTCCGCCAAGGACATGACGGCCCGCGACGCCGTCAGCGAGCTGCTCGACCCCGTCGGCACCCGGATCCCCGACCTCGGGGTGGTCGTGTCGCCGGCGGGCCGCTGACGCCGGCCGCGCCGGTGACGTTCGCCCGAGACAGTGAGAAGGCACACATGGACCGCTCCCCCGCGCTGCTGCTGAAAGCGGCCAGCGACGGCGACCCCGAAGCCTGGAACCAGATCGTCGACGACTACAGCCGTCTGGTGTGGTCGGTGGCGCGCGGGTTCCGGCTCACGGTCACCGACGCCGCCGACGTCAGCCAGACCACCTGGCTGCGCCTGGTGGAGAACCTGGACCGGATCCAGAATCCGGACCAGCTCGCGGGATGGCTGGCCACCACGGCACGGCGGGAGGCGCTGCGGCTGATCCGCAAGGCGCAGCGCGAAGTCCCCGACTCGGAGGAGGCCGAGGAGAACGTCTCCTTCTTCGGCGACTCCGAGGACGACGGCGATCCGGAGGCGGCGCTGGTCGCCGAGCAGGATCGCAGCGATCTGTGGCAGGCCTTCTCCACGCTCTCCGAGCGCTGCCGGAACCTGCTGAGGGTGGTCGCGGTGACGCCGCTGGAGAGCTACGCGGCCGTCGCCGAGGCCCTGGGCATGCGCGTCGGGTCGATCGGGCCGACCCGCTCGCGGTGCCTGGAACAGCTCAAACGGGCCCTCAAAGCCCTGACCACGGTGCCGGGCACGCCCGGCCTGTGACTCCACGCCGCCGGCGCACACCGGTCAAGACGCACATGAGCACACGATGAAGGACCTGATCCAGGGGGAACGATGCCGAAGTTGACGAACGGGGCCTCAGCAGAGGACATCGGACTCTTGTCCGCCCTCGGCGAGATGTTCGACGAGACCGATCCGGTGCCGCAGGAGGTGGTGCAGTCCGGCTACGCGGCCTTCACCTGGCGGACCATCGACTCCGAGCTGGCCGAACTCGCGGAGGACTCGATGCTCGCCGGCGCCGGCGGGTCGGTGCGCGGCACCGACACCCGGCTGCTGACCTTCGAGGCGCCCAGCGTGTCCGTGGTCGTGGAGGTCACCGAGATCGGCGACCGCCGCAAGCTCGTCGGACAGCTCATCCCGGCGTGTTCCAAGACGCTGCGGATCGAGCACCCGGCCGGCGCGACCACCGTCGAGGTGGACGACCAGGGGCTGTTCAGCGCCGACTCGCTGCCGGCCGGCCCCGCGCGGGTCGCGCTGGCGGTGCCGGGCGGCGGAGCCGTGGTCACCAGCTGGGTGACCGTATAGCTGAGTGACCGTATAGCGAACGCGTGTAGACCACATAGCGAGACCGCATAGAGGGAAAGCGACTATGTGCCGCGCGCGAGCTGCCACCTGAGATCCAGGCAGCGGACGATGCGGCCGCACAGCGCCAGGCGCCGCTCGTAGATCGCCACGACTTCGTTCCCACCAGGCTCAGCACTCGGCGAATCCGCACTTCCCGCCGACCCGGACCCGGCCGCGACCGCGCTTCCCCCGCGACCGCCGCCGACACCTGATCGCCGCCGCGCGCGCCCGCGCGGCGGCGATGAGGTCTGTACTTGTTGTGAGGAATCGGCTCGCATTTGAGACAGTATCCGCATGCCTTCTACCGCGGACCGGCTCATGCGCGCCCAGCAGGCCCTCGACCGAGTCCTCGACCAGCCGGTCGTCGGCCGGGCCGCCGCCGAGGCCGTCCTGGCCGAGGGCGAGGGGGACGAGGCCGCCGCGGTGGCCCTGCGCGCGCTGGGCCTGTCGTGGAAGGAGAACGGCGACCTGGCGCGCGCCGTCCGGACGCTGCGCCGTGCCGTGCTCGTGGGCGAGCGGGTCGGGGCGCCCTACCGGGCCGCGGAGGCGCGGATGTCGCTGGTGGTGATCCTGGCCGACCGCGGCAAGACCGACGCGGCGCTGGCCGAGGCGGCGCTGGCGGCCACGGTGCTGACCGGTGCGGACTCCGCGCGGCTGGACGTCAACCTCGGCCTGGTCCTGATCCGCCTGGGGCGCAAGGCCGAGACCCTGGCGGCCTTCGCGCGGGCCCAGCCGGTCCTGCGCGCGGCCAAGGACACCCGCTGGGAGTCGCTGCTGCTGAACTGCCGGGCCGTGCTGCAGATCCAGGTCGGCGACTACCGCGACGCCGCGGCCGACCTGGCGCGCGCCAACGCCCTCACCGAACGCGGCGGCTATCAGATGCTGAACGCGATGGTCCAGTACAACCTGGGCTATCTGGCGCGGCAGAGCGGCGACATCCCGGCGGCCCTGGACCTGCTGGACCGGGCCGCCACCGGATACGCCGAGGCCGGCCGCCGCGGCACCCCGCTGTACACGGACAAGGCCGAGATGCTGCTGACCGTGGGCCTGGCCGCCGAGGCGCGCTCCACGGTCGCGACCGCGATCGCCGAGCAGCAGGCCAGCGGGTTCCGCTACAACCTGGCCGAGTCCTACCTGTATCAGGCCTGGGCGACGCTGGCCGCCGGCGAGCCGGAGGCCGCGGTCGAGGCGGCCGGCACGGCACGCACGATGTTCTCCCGGCAGCGCCGGAACACCTGGGCCGACCTGGCCCGGCACGCGGAGATCGCAGCGTCCTTCGCCATCGGGCAGCGCTCGGCCACGCTGCTGCGCAACACCGAGGCCATCGCCGACCGGCTGGCCGCGGCCCGCTGGCCGGTGGCCCCGCACGAGGCGCGGCTGCTGGCCGGCCGCATCGCCGCCGACCTCGGCCGGGTCGGGCAGGCCCAGGCGCTGTTCGACCAGGTGGCGCGGCACCGGAACCGGGGCGTGGCCGAGGTCAGGATCCTGGCCTGGCACGCGCAGGCGCTGCACGCGCTGAGCACCGGCCGGCTGTCCGCCGCGGAGCGCGCGGTGCAGGCCGGGCTGCGCGTCCACGCTGAGAACAACGCCGTCCTGGGCGCCACCGACCTCCGGGCGCACGCCGCGGCGCGCGGTGAAGAACTGGCGAAACTGGGCTTGCAGCTGGCTTTGAAGCGCGGGGACGCGCGGGCGGTGCTGCGCTGGGCCGAGACGTGGCGTGCGGCATCGCTGCGGCGCCGTCCGGTGCGGCCGCCGGACGACGAGCAGCTGGCGGCCGACCTGGCCGAGCTGCGGCGGGTGGTGGCGGACCTGGCGACCGTGGAGGCGCCGACGACGCTGGGGACTTCGCGCTCGGAGGTGTCGCGGCTGAACTCCGAGCGGCTGCGGCTGGAGGCGGCGATCCGCGACCGGTCGCGGTATGCGCGCGGGACGTACGCGCCCGAGCCGCCCTTCTCCCCCGCCGCGCTGGCCGGGGCGCTCGGGGAGCGGGTGCTGGTGGAGTTCGTGCGGCTGGACGACGAACTGCACGCGGTGACGGTGCGGGACGGGGTCGTGCGGCGGCACCGGCTGGGTTCGTACGCGGCGGTGCTGAAGCAGCTGGACGTGGTGCGGTTCGCGATGAATCGGATGTCGCGGCGGTTCGGGTCGGCGGTGATGCAGGTCGCCGCGGTGCAGGCCTACGACCACAGCCGGCAGGTGCTGGACGGGCTGTTGTTCGAGCCGGTGCGGCGGGCTCTGGACGGGCCGGAGCTGGTCGCGGATCGGGTCGCGGACCGGGTCGCGGACCGGCCGCTGATCGTCGTGCCGACCGGGTCGCTGCACGCGCTGCCGTGGACGGCGCTGCCGACGTGTGCGGGGCGGGCGGTGAGCGTGACGCCTTCGGCGCGGTTGTGGCTGGCTGCGGCGAACGCTGCGGGTGCTGCGGGAGCTGCGGGTACGGCTGGTGCTGCTGGTGCCGTGAGCCCTGTCGGCGGCGCCGCCGGCTCCGGCACCGTCGCGACCTCGGCCACCGGCCTGGGCACCGTCCTGATGGCCGGGCCCGGCCTGGACCACGCCGAACCGGAGATCGCCGCCCTGGCCGCCCGCTACCCGGACGCGATCGTACTGTCCGGGGCCGCAGCCACCGCCGCCGACGCCGCCCGCGCCCTCGACGGCGCCGCCCTGGCCCACGTCGCCACCCACGGCCGCTTCCGCGCGGACCACCCCCTCTTCTCCAGCCTCGACGCCCACGACGGCCCGCTGTACGTCTACGACCTGGAACGCCTCGGCTCGACCCCGCAAACGCTGGTCCTGTCAGCCTGCGAGTCAGCCCTGTCCGGCGTCCGCCCCGGCGACGAACTGATGGGCCTGGCCTCAGCAGTCTTCGCCCTCGGCACCCGCACCCTGATCGCCAGCGTCACCCCCGTCGACGACTCCGACACCCGCACCCTCATGCTCGCCCTGCACGCCGCACTGGCATCCGGGCGCCCCCCGGCCGCGGCACTGGCCGAGGCGTCGGCGGCGACGGGGATCGGCGGGTTCGTGTGCTTCGGATTCGGCGGCTGAGCAACGGGGCAGCGCGGCCGCCGGCCGTCAGCCGTCAGCCCCCACCCAAAACAAAGCGCGAGCGCCGTCGGCCTGCACCGACAACACTCGCGCGTGAAGCTTGAAGACCGAAGAAACCCTCAGTCGATCCGAACACTCCCGCCGGCACACCGGAAGTGCACGGCCAGCACCCCGGGCTCCTCGGCGTCGATCCAGTCGACCTTCACTTCCTCCAGCGGGTCGTGGTCCGGCGAGCCGCCGATCCACGACAGCACCTGCGTGCGGTCGCCGCTGATCTCCAGGCGCTCGAACGCCGGGATGCCGTTCACGGCACCGGCGCCGGGGCGCTGGTCGGCGGCGATCTCCCAGGCCAGGAAGTAGGGCAGCTGCGGGTCGGCCATCAGGTCCAAGACTCCGAGCTGCTTCCAGCGCAGGTCGAAGCCGTCGGGGCGGACCCGGTGCCCCTCCGCGGCCGGGCGGCCCAGGCGCTGCTCCCACGGGGTGATGTCGTCGACGCCCACCACCCAGCCGAGCCAGCCGCCGCCCTCGTCGGCGCGGGCCTTGACGGCCTTGCCGAACGGCGCGGAGTCGGTGGCGGGGTGGTCCAGCGGGGCCACGACCTCCACGTACGAGCCGCCGGCCAGGGGCAGCACGAAGTTGCGGGTGCCGAAGCGCGGGTGGACGCCGCCGTCGCGGAACGTCGCGCCGAGCAGCGTTCCGAGCCGGTTCACCGTGGAGCCGAGCTCGGAGTTGGACACAGCATAAGAAACGTGATCGAGACGCACGGTTCATACTCTGCCCTGCGGATGCCCCAATAACCCAATCGGGGCCGTCCGGGTGCCCCTTACCGGGGATACCGGTACGTTCCGCATCCACATCGTCACCAATGGCGACGAATGGTCACACTATTGGCGCTTCCAGACCGCTTCGCGCTTCTCGGCGAACGCGCGCGGACCCTCCTTGGCGTCCTGGGTGGCGAACACCGGCCAGCCGATCTCGAACTCCCGGGCCAGGCCGTCGGCCTCGCCCATCCCGGAGGTCTCCTTCACCGACCGCTTCACCGCCTCCACCGACAGCGGTGCGGCGGCGTTGACCAGCGCGGCGATCTCCAGCGCCTTGTCGAGCGCCTTGCCGTCGTCCACGACGTGCCCGACCAGCCCGATGTCCCGCGCCTCGGCCGCGCTGTAGGGACGCCCGGTCAGCAGCATCTCCATGGCGTGGCTGTAGGGGATCTGACGCGGCAGCCGCACCGTCGAGCCGGCGACCGGGAACAGGCCGCGCCGCACCTCGAACAGCCCGAACGTCGCCGAGGACGCCGCGACGCGGATGTCGCACGCCTGGATCAGCTCGGTCCCGCCGGCCACCGCGTAGCCCTCGACCGCGCCGATCAGCGGCTTGCGCGGGCTGTAGTGCCGCAGCAGCGCCTTCCAGTGCAGGTCGGGATCGGCTTTGAGCCGTTCGGCGTAGACGGATCCCTGCGCCATGTTCATCGCCTTGAGATCCATCCCGGCGCAGAACGCTCCCCCGGCGCCGGTGAGCACGATGGAGCGGACGTCGTCATCGGCGTCCGCCTCGACCCACGCGTCGGCCATGCCGACCAGCATCGGGAGCGAGAGCGCGTTCTTGGCCTCGGGCCGGTTCATGGTGACGACCAGGGTGTGGCCGTCGCGCTCGACGGTGCAGTGCTCGGTGCCGGCCATGGTCCGTGTCCCCTCGTCGCCGGGTGATCGGTGCGTCACGCGAAACTGAAACACGTTCTACCAATAGGTGCGGCAGAGGACAAGGGCTGCGGAGTGCGCGCCGGCGAGGTTGGCTCAGGGCACGAACCAGGGCACGACTCAGGGCACGATCAGAGTGGCGCCACCACCGCCGTCCAGACCACCGGATTTCGATACCGTGCTCCCATGAAAGGTCACGATCTCCTCGTCGACGCCTTCGGGCGGGTCAACGAATGCGTCCACGCCGCCGTCGACGGCCTGAGCCTGGACCAGCTGCACCGCCGCCTCGACGACGACGCGAACCCGGTCGGCTGGCTGGTCTGGCACCTGACCCGGGTGCAGGACGACCACGTCGCCGACGTCGCCGGGTTCGAGCAGGTGTGGACGGCGCAGGGCTTCGACGCGAAGTTCGGCTCGCCCTACCCGGTGGCGGCCGTCGGGTACGGGCAGTCCTCGCGCGAGGTGGGCAAGCTGAACGTGCCGTCCGTGGAGGTGCTCACCGACTACCACGACGCCGTGCACGCCGCGACCGTCGCCTACGTCGGCGGCCTGGCGGACGACGAGTTCGACCGGGTCGTCGACACGCGGTGGGACCCGCCGGTGACGTTGGGCGTGCGGCTGATCAGCGTCGTGTCGGACACGCTGCAGCACGCCGGGCAGGCGGCCTACGTGCGCGGGATCCTGCTGCGCGAGGTATAGGCGGCCTGCCCGGAACAGAGTGCTGACGGGCGTCCGGTCAGTCCACTTACTAGCTTACTAGCGCTCAGCCAACTGCTCGGCATACAGGGACACCGGCGCGACCGGTGTCCCGGCCGACACCGTCACCGCCGGGAACCCGGGCACCAGCGGCGCCGAAGCCTTCCCGAGCGCGCCGAAGTCCCAGTTGTACGACGTCGGCGGGCTCTGGAAGGCATACGTACCGGTGTCGGTGTTCCACGCGACCTGCGCCGAGCCGGCCCAGCCCTGGCCGCTGCCCTCGTTGTTGCGGTCGATCAGCGACAGCTCGGTCGGCGACGTGCCGCCGCTCCCGTCGCGCATCACCAGGTGGTCGTACAACGTCCCCGAAGCCCAGCGCTGGTGCGGCCCGGCGCGAAGCGTTTGCCGCCGACGTCCGTCGCGGTGCAGTCGCTGAAGACGTTCGGGCCGGCGGTCAGCGCCTGCGTGGCCCAGGCGTGCAGGTTGCTGCCGGAGACCTGGCAGCGCAGGACCAGGGACTGCTGGCCTGCCAGCGTGTAGGCGACCGGCTGGGCGTGGATGTCCTGCGGGATCGCCTTCTCCATGCCGAGCGCGGAGGTGTCCTCGATGGTGACGCGCTTGGCGCTCCCGCCGACGTCGCCCATGCCGGAGCCGAAGTCGTCGGCGACGATGTCGCGGGCCCAGCCGCCGTCCACCGCGCCGAAGGAGGCGAAGGCGGACTGGAAGTAGCCCTGGGTCGCGTAGTTCGGGGCGGTGGTGAAGGCCAGGCCGTCGGCCGAGAGGTGTTCGACGCCGACGTTCGTGATGCGGCCGGGGAAGGTGTAGGGCCAGAGCACGGCGTGCGTGTACTGCTTCTCCAGGGCGTTCGTCAGCGGGATGTCGATCGTGACCGTGTTCGTGCCAGCGGAGATCGCGGTGATGGTGCGCTCGAATTGCAGGCCGGCGTCGGGCTTCCACTGGACGGTGCCGCCGCCGGAGCGCTGCGGGATCTTGTCCAAGCCGATGGCGTGGATCCAGTTCTCCTCCTGCGGGCGCTGCACGACCACGTTCTGGCCGACCTTCAGGCCGGCAGTGCTGGCGACGTGGAACGTCGTCGCACCGATGGGGACGTAGGCGTCGGTGATCGCGACCTTCGGCCCGGCGGCCTGGCGCTGGCCGGTGCCCGAGAGGGTGACGACGGCGCGCGGGGTGCCGGTCGCGATGAGGCGGGTGCCGGACGGACCGGAGCCGGAGCCGCGCAGGACGACGCCGGAGGCGCTGATGGTGAGGGCGCCGGCAAGGCGGAAGTCGCCGGGGGCGAAACATGGGGCGTGTAGGAATCGAGTAAAGAAGGTTTATCCCATTGCGCGGGGCCCGGCCGCGAGTAGGTTCCGCAGCGACGGCCACTCCCCTGTTTCCCGGAGGCGCATCGTGACAGAGCATGGATTTCCTCGTTCCGGCCCGACCCGGCGGCAGGCCCTTTCCGGGGCGGCGGTCGTCGGGGCTGCCGCTACGTTCGTCGCCGCTCCGGCGGCCGCGTCCGCGGATGCCGCCCCGGCGCACGGCATCGGGAAGACGCCGATCGGCATCGGGCGCCAGCGGCCGAGCCGGGAGCTGCGCGGTCTACTCGCCCAGATCGATCCGGCGCGGCTCAAGGCGACGGTACTGAAGCTGACGACGTTCGGGACCCGGCACACGCTGTCCAGCCAGACGGATCCGGCGCGCGGGATCGGGGCGGCCACCGACTGGGTGGTGGCGCAGCTGGAGGCGATCGCGGCGACGTCCGGCGGGCGGATGACCGTGGCGCGGCAGAGCTTCGTGCAGCCGGTGGGGTCGCGGATTCCGGTGCCGACGACGATCACGAACGTGATCGCGACGTTGAAGGGGACCGCGGCCACGGAGCGGGTGTACGTGGTCACCGGGCACCTGGACTCGCGGGTCACCGACGTCATGAACTTCACCAGCGACGCGCCCGGGGCCGACGACGACGCCTCGGGCGTGGCGGCGGTGCTGGAGACGGCGCGGCTGTTCGCCACCCGCAGCTTCGCCGGGACGCTGGTGTTCGCCACCGTCGCCGGCGAGGAGCAGGGGCTCTACGGCTCGGCGTTCATGGCGGCGCAGATGAAGGCGTCCGGGACGGACGTGCAGGGGATGTTCAGCAACGACATCGTCGGCGCCAGCAGCGCGTGGGACGGGACGCCGCCGGACCCGCACACGGTGCGGCTGTTCGTCGAGGGCGTGCCGACGTCGGAGACCGCGGCGCAGGCCGCGGTGCGGCAGGCGGTCGGCGGCGAGAACGACGGGCCCTCGCGGCAGCTGGCGCGCTTCGCGCAGGACGTGGCGGTGAACGAGGCGACGGACATGGAGATCCGCGTGGTCTGGCGCCGCGACCGGTACCTGCGCGGCAGCGACCACATCTCGTTCCTCCAGCACGCGTACCCCGCCGGGCGGTTCACCGAGCCGCGCGAGAACTTCAACCACGAACACCAGGACACCCGCGTCGCCGACGGCGTGCAGTACGGCGACCTGCCCGAGTTCTGCGACTTCGACTACCTGGCGCGCGTGACCCGCGTGAACGCCGCCACCCTGTGGTCCCTGGCCGCCGGCCCGGGCACGCCGAAGGGCGTGACGATCCTGACCACGCCGCCGCCGAACTTCAGCGGCATCAACACCACGACGCTGACCTGGACCCGCGGCGACGACGCAGGGCTGACGGGGTACGAGGTGGTGCTGCGGGAGACCACGGCGGCGGTGTGGACCGAGGCGCTGGCCGTGGGGGACGTGACGACGGTGACGCTGCCGATCTCGAAGGACAATGTGCAGTTCGGGGTGCGGGCGGTGGGGGCTGGTGAGTTGCGGAGTCCGGTGGCTTTCCCGGTTGTGGGGTAGGCGGCGCGCCGGGGCAGCGGTTGCGGCGGGCGCGGTCTGGCAACCATCCCCAGCCGGCGGCCCGCCGCCGCAGCGCACCTGTCGGTCGTCGGGGGTAGCGTCGGGGGTGATGACCTCGGTGTATGCGGAGCAGCGGGCGCGGTGGGCGCCGGGCCGTTTTGTGGCGTGCACGTGGACGCAGGTTGCTGTCGGGGCGGGTGTGCATCGGCAGCTGGTGGTGCCTGACGGGTGTTCGGACCTGATCTGGTGCGAGG
>NZ_JAACYW010000357.1 GCF_015356825.1 Catenulispora rubra
CGTCATCCGGCCGTCGATGTAGTCGCGGTTGATGGCCCGGGCCACGGACGCCGCGCCGAACCCCGAGGTGCCGTCGGTCGACTCCGAACCGTTCTCGGACGCCCACAGCGGCTTGCCCAGGCTCTGCGCATTGGAGGTGCTGTCGCACGTTTTGAAGTCACCGTTGTAGCCACAGGGGTAGTGGACGCCGACGATGTCGACCGCATTGTTGAACGCCGGGTCGCTCACCATCGCATCGGCGACATCCCAGCCGCTGTCCGCCGCGACGACTTTGGTGGCCGCGTGGCCGTTGGAGACCAGCGCGCCCTTGAGCTTCTCATACCAGGTCTTGTCGAATCCGTTCTCATTCCAGCCACCGACGTAGTCGATGCTCAGGTTGTGCTGGGCGGCGCAGCCGAACCAGGACATCAGATAATTGATCATGTCGGTGGACCAGAAGTACGGCTGGCTGCCGCGGTTGGGGTTGTTGGCGTCGTTGACCCCGATCCACCCGGGTGCGCCCCAGGCCAGGCCGTAGAGCTTGATGTTGGGGTTGCGGGCCTTGGCCTGCTCGGCGAGCCACCACTCGTAGCCCTGGTTGCAGTCCACGACGCCCGCGGAGTGCTCGATGCTGGGTTCGGCGCCGTCGGTGGAGTTGGTGTCGCCGCCGATCTCGATCTTCAGGACCTGCAGCGAGGCGCCGTAGCCCGGCTTGAACAGGTAGTCCAGCAGCTGGCTGCGCTGCGGCTCCGGATAGTCGATCAGCAGGCGGGAGTTGCCGCCGCCGCCGGATATCGCCCCGACTCCGTCGAAGACCAGGCCGGCATCGCGGCCGTCGACCGCGATCGAGGTGGACGTCGTGGCGGCGTGCGCGCCTGTCGGCAGATACAGGCCGGCAAGTGCGGTCAACAGCGCCAGGACGATCCCCAGCACCGATCTTCGATGAGCCCTCGGACTGTTGAAGTACGTGGACATGGACCGAACTCCTGTTTTTTGATGTGGGCGAGGATGGTGGCTCAGATGGGGGTGACCGTGACGTCGTCGAAGTAGGCGTTGCCGCCGCCAGTCGCCTTGTAGCAGTAGACGGTCGCCTGGGTCGTGGCCGATCCGGTGCTGAACTGGACCGAGGCGGCGGCGTAGGACGTGGACGTGATCGCGACGCTCGTCTCGGTGCCGCCATAGTTCTTCACGCCGAGGTAGGCCTGGTCTCCGGACGTGGCGACCCTGGCCCAGCCGTCCACGCGGTAGGTGGTGTTCGGCTGCACTGTGATCGTCTGCTCGGCCGAGGCCGGACCTGGTCCGACGCGCAGAGCGTAGGTCCCGGTCCGGGCCGCTCCGGTGACCACCGAGGCCGAGTTCCACGCGTACCAGGGCGACAAGCTTCCCGTCTCGAAGCCGCCGTTGCCCAGCACCGAGCCGACCGTCATGTCCAGGCTGGTGGTGAAGGGCCGGTCGTAGACCTCCAGGTTTCGGATGGACGCCCACGCTCCGGCGGGAAGACCGGTGACGGTCACCCGGACGTACCGGGCCCGGGTCGTGAAGGCCGCTGTCTGGACCTGGCCGGTGTCGGTGGTCGTGGTCAGGTCGGCCACGGTGGTCCAGGCGGCGTTGTCGGCGGATCCCTCGATCCGGTACCGGTAGGAGGTGTTGTCGAACTCCCACACGATGCGGGTCCCGGTCAGGGTCCTGACGCTTCCGAGGTCGACCTTGAGCCAGTGTCCTGTCGCCCCGTCGGCGGCGCACCAGCGGGTGGCGGTGTCGCCGTCCACCGCGTTGGCAGCGAGGTTGCCGTGGGAGGTCTCGACGCTGTCAGCGGTGGCGGTCTTGCCCTGGGCGATGTCGCCTGGGGCGACGGCGCGGTCCAGGACGACGGCGATGACGGTGTCGTCGGGGTAGCGGGTGCGGTCGATACCGGTGACGGTGACCGAGCCGTCAGGCCCGGTGGTGAAGGCCAGGGTGTTCTTGGAGACCACGTCGTAGACCCGCACGGCCTTGGCGTCTCCCAGCAGCGGCGTGGTGAACGAGGTCCCGGTGTAGCCCGGGAACAGGTGGACGTAGACGGTGTTCGCCTTGTAGGTGAAGCCGTACTGGCCGTCGACCGGGTTCCAGGGACCGCCTCTGGTGTTGTAGACGGCTTCGGAGTTCGCAGTCATGAAGCCGCCGAGCCGGCGCAGCAGCGCGGCCTGGTCCGCCGGAACCGCCCCGTGGCGGTCCGGTCCGACGTTGACCAGCGCGACCATGTCACGGACGAACGTGTTCGCCAGGACGGCCATCGCACTGCTGAAGCTCATCGCCGGTGTGTTGCTGATGCCCCAGGAACCGCCGACGGTGAAGGCCTTCTGCACCAGATCGCCGGTGCGGATCGGCCCGGTGGGGACGTTGCCGCCCTCTTCGACACCGTAGTCGCCGATCCAGCCCGAACGCGAGGTCACGGAGGCGTTCGGCTGGTACTGCCGGACCAGCCCGGACAGCCCCAGCGGCTTGCCGGTGCCGGACTCGGTCGCACCGTAGGGGGCGTCGACCAGCCATCCGTTGGCCGGGTCGCGGTACCGGCCGGGCTCCCAGAAGTACGCGGCGTCGGCATCAGTGCCCTGCTCGGCCAGCCAGCCGCCGTCCCACCACAGGTCGTCGATGGCGCCGTACTGGGTGACCAGTTCCTTCACGGACTGGTAGACCTCGTTCTTCATGATCCGGGCGTTCTCATGGTGCGCCGGATCGGTGACATAGCCCCACGGGTTCGCGGCGCAATTGGTCCCGGTGACGTCGTAGTAGCCCGGGTAGCGCCAGTCGATCGGCGAGTAGTACAGCCCGACCCGCAGTCCGGCGGCCCGGACCGCCGACACGTAGGCGGCGACGAAGTCGGTGCTCAGCGGGGCCTGACCGCACGTCCAAGCGTTGGGGTGGGTGGCCGGCCACAGGGCGAAGCCGTCGTGGTGCCGGGTGGTCAGCACGGTGTATCCGGCGCCGAAGTCCTTGGCCAGCTGGGCCCAGTCGGCCGGACGGTAGGCGTCCGCGGTGAACTGCTGCGGACTGGCGACGGTGACGAAGTTCTTGTAGGTCTCCGGTGGGATCGCGGCGTTGTGCTCGTACCACTCCCCCTGCGCGGGGCCGGCGTAGACGCCCCAGTGGATGAACATCCCCAGACGGGAGTCGCGCATCCACTGGATCTTCGCGTCCGACTGCTGGGTGAGGCCGAGGTCGGTCTGCGGGACACGGACCGGGGAGATCGGCAGGGCAGAACCCTGCGATCCGGTGACGGCTGCCGCGGCCGAGGCGGGCAGCGCGATGCTGCCGGCCACTGCGGTGGCCGACAGCGCGGCCATTCCGGTCAGCACGGTTCTTCTGGATGGGGCGGGGAGTGGCACGACTGCCTCCACAGGGATTCATCTGATGTCTGGTAGGCCGATTGTGAGTGTCGGCCCCTGTTGTGCTTGCGTCAAGAGATGTGCGCGTCGATCCGAATATCGAAAGATCCGACGTTTTAATGGTCTGGCATGAACTCCGCGCATGGCTGAGAAACCCGGCGCCCGCGCGCCTCGGGCGAGGCGGGCGCCGGGTTCGTCAGGCGACGTCGAGGCTTGAGGAAGCTCTACCTTGTTGCAGGAGATCCTCGCCGGACGCACAGGTCACAGAAATTCGCGGAAACAGGCCGACCTGCTGTCGGCAGTGGACCGTCCGGCCTCCCGTGGCCGGGGCTGTGCCGCCGCCCGCGGCTGCGCCAGTCGCGGGCGCACTGAGAGGGCGGAAAGTGACAATTCGCGGCGCGGCTGTACCCATTGGCGGCGAAGCCGCAGTCCCTATGAGCGGCGCCTGGCGTCGCCAGGAGGGCCTTACAGCCAACCAGGATGCGCAGCCCACCTGCCTAGGCAGTGTTTCTCTGCCGCGGCCAGCAGGGCCTTGCCCTAGACCGTTTCGCTGGTTGTCGAGGTCAGCCGGCGGTTCCGTATACCGCAAATCGTCACTTTCCACCCTCTGAGTCCAGACCTGGGTTTATGGTGCACAGCCAGGTTGTCCTCTCGCAGCGGCGTGCGCGGTCCGTCCGGTCAGTTGATGTTCCATTGCTGCAGCGCGGAGTTGGTGTTCGTCTGCTGTGTCACGGGCGAGAGGTCGGCCGTGGAGGCGGTGGTGAGCAGGAGTCCGCTGTGGGCATTGGTGAGGGTGTAGGCGCCGTTGGCGAGTTTGGCGGGGTTCCAGTGCTGGTTGGCGGCGCCGGTGCAGGTCCACTGGATGACCTTCGCTCCGGGGTTCGTGGACCAGTCGCCGTCATCCACGCACAGTCCTGATTCGGCGTTGACGATCTGGTAGGAACCGTCGCTCTGCCGAGTGAAGACCCAGTTCTGGTTGGCTCCGGCGTTGGGGGTCCAGGTGATGAGTTGGCTGCCCGGCGTGGTCGAGTGGCCCGGGTCGTCCAGCGCCTTGCCGGAGGCGACCATCGTGTGTGTGCCGTTGAGGTTGGTCGTGCCGGTGCCGATCTGGTTGACGGTCAGGGTCTGCTCTGTCCCGGTCCGGGTGCCGCCGACCGGGTCGCCGGTGGTGTTGGTCCAGAACCGGACCGGCGTGGTCTCGGCCAGGCGCGTGGGGTCCGACGACAATCCGAGCACCAGTCCGCTGTAGCGGTTGACTAGGCGGTACGTCCCGGACGGGGACGTGTTCTTGACGATGAACCACTGCTGGCCGACCGTCCCAGTACTGCCCGACAGCGCGGTGACGGTGGGTTTGGCCGCCCAGGCCCGGCCCGCGTTCGACCCCGAGTCGACACCGAGGGCCTGGCCGGTTCCGGCGTCGGTGATCCGGTAGGAGCCGTCGCCGTTGGCGGTGAACTGCCACGCCTCCAGGCTCGATCCGGTGGGCGAGGCGTCAGAGGTGGTCGCGGAGCTGCCCGAGGCCTGGGCCAGCAGGCGGCCGTTGCCGCCGGCGATGGTGTAGGTCTTGGCCGGGTCGAAGGGTGCTGCGGCCGGCGCGCTGGAGGTGATGGTCTGGGTGGTGTACTCGCTGCCGTAGGTGTGGCAGCCGAATCCGCAGTAGGCGCGGAACGTTTTGCCGATGAACGCCGAGCTCGTCAGGTTCGCGGGGTCCAGGAACCACCGGTACCAGGACGCCTCCGTGTAGCTGCCGGTGTCGCCGATAAGGTGCCACTTCTGCGTCGACAGGTCGTCGGTCACATAGTAGCGCTGCGACTCGGTGCCGGATTGCGCGACGGCTTCCGGCGCGCCGATGTACAGGCCCAGGTAGGCGTCGTAGGCGATGTTCATGACGAACAGGTCGGACTTCGGCGGCAGAGTCCCGGCTGCGACCTGCTGGTCCACGGTGCCGGTGTGGTTCGGGTCGTAGTCGCCGGAGACCGGGGTGTATCCGTTCGGGTTCGACGCGGTCACCGGGACCTGGTTGGATTCCAGGCCGCCGACGCCGGGTTGGGACCAGGAGCCGTTGTACCACTTGGACCAGGAGCCGGTCGCCATCTTCGAGGAGATCGGGGCACGGGCGACATGGGCCAGTCCGTCGAAGCCGCCGCCGGCGTCGGCCTTGCCGACGATGCGCGAGCCGTAGAAGACGTAGAAGTAGCCGGAGGCGTAGTCCACGAACAGCCGGGGGTCGCCGTCGCCGTAGTCGAAGGTCTGGTTGGGGAAGGCGGTACTGTCGCCGCGGGTGGTGCTGTACGGCGAGGTGATCGCGTGGCCGACGATGCTCCAGGTGTGTCCCTGGTCGGTCGACTTGGTGTAGTCGATCGCGTCGTAGTGCGAGAACGAGTAGGCGCCGAAGGGCTCCGGGGTGAACTCGTTGTGCACCAAGCCGTACCAGTCGCCGGTGTCCGGGTCGACCCAGGTCCCGATCAGGTCGCAGAAGTTCCGCTGGGAATAGGACCCGGTGTCGGTGGTGTAGGTCGAGTTCACTCCGGTCACGCTGTTGTTGCAGCGCCAGGTGGTGTCGTCGTTCCGGTCCTGGGGGTTGGCGGGGTTCACGGCGCTGCTGATTCCGGCCGTGTGCACGCTGCCGAAGTTGGAGCCGGTGAAGAAGTCCCAGGCCCGGCCTTGGGAGGCGCCGTACAGGGAGTGGGACAGCTGGGTGTAGAACGTGCCGTCTTTGTCGGTGTACATGCTGGCGGGGCTGTCGTCGTACGGCGAGGACGACACCGGGGATCCGACGCTGATGGTGTAGGTGGCCGACGGCGGGGTCGCCGACGCATTCGGGGCGAGCGCCGTGGCGGCCATGGTCGATGCCGCAGCAACGAGCGCGCACACGAGTCTTGCTCTTGCTCTTCCTCTTCGGGATGGCACTGTGACTCCCTCGTTCGTGGTGGCGATGAGCACGGTCCCCGTAGCAGTTCCTTGATGTTCTGAACCGATCGGTCGTGCCGCAGGCGGCGCCTACGACAGGACCCAGTCCTGGTTGGCCCCTCCGTCGGTCGGCCACTGGCCGACGGCCGCGCCGATCGCGGTGGAGTTGTTGAGGACGTCGATGGCCTGGCCGCTGCCGAGGTTCACCAGCTCGTAGTCGGCGTCAGCGGCGGCGGTGTAGGGGCCGACCGCGTCGAACGCCCACTGCCGGCCGGGGTCGGCGATATCGCACGTCGACTGGCCCAGTTGGACGCCTGCGGCGATCGAGTCGTTCGACGGCGCCAGGCACAGGCCGCTGTTCACGTTCCTCAGGGTGTAGACGTTCCCGGCGACCCGAGTCAGGGTCCACTGCTGGTTGAGGCCGTGGTGGTCGGTCCACTGGATGATCCGGCCGCTGGTGTCTTTGGACGCGCCGCTGACGTCCATGGCCAGGGAGCTCTGGCGGTTGGTCAGGTAGCTGCCGGCCGCGGCGCCCGGGTTCGAGGTCCCCGACCAGGTGCCGGCCGCGACGTCGAGGGTCCAGGAGTTCTGCCAGCCGACGTTCACCGTGGTGCCGGAGATGGTCAGCGGCAGCCAGACCAGCGGCGAGGTGCCCAGGTTCGCGGTGTCCCAGCGGTCGCCGGCGTAGATGTAGGTGGTGCCGGCGCTGCCGGTGACCGGGATGATGTTCGCGGTCTGGGTGTTGTAGGTGTTCGTGCCCGCCGGAGCGAAGTTCTTGAACGCCGACCACGTCCCGGACAGCGACGCCGCAGTCGCGTAGACGTTGTCGTTGGTGCCCCAGCCGCTTTGGTGCGAGAGCAGCAGGTAGTAGGTGCTGCCCGCTTTGGCCATGGCCGGCGACTCGTAGCCGATGCCCGCCGGCAGAAGGGCGACCGCGCCGGCCACACTCAGGTAGTCCGCGGACAGTCTGTCGATGCGAGTTCCGTCGGGCCGGTCGTCGGACAGCAGGTAGGCGCTGCCGTCGGTGTCCTGGAACAGGTTCATGTCAAGGCTCTGGAAGCCGAGTGGATTGAAGCTGCCCTGGTAGGTGTACGGGCCGCAGGGCGTGGAACTCACCGCGACACCGACCTTCCGCTCCGTGTAGTCGGTGTTGTCGATGTGCATGTACATCACGTACTTGCCGGTGACCGCGTTGTGGACGACCTTGGGCCGCTCCACGATCCGGTTCGGGCCGAGATCGCCGGCGGCCTGGCGAGCCAGGGCGACGCCCTGGTAGGTCCAGGTGGACAGGTTCGTCGAGCTGTAACACGGGATGTCCTGGAAGGACGTGTCCCCGGACGCCTCCCCGGTCTTGTCCTCGCCGTAGGCGTACCAGGTGCCACCTGCCTTGACGATGCCGAGACCGTGCATCTGCAGGGGGTGGCCGTTCTGGTCGGTCCAGGCCGCGCCCGGAGTGAAGGCGGCCGACGTGCCGGCCTGCGCCGGCTCACCAGCCCAGAAGAGGCCGGCGAACACCGTGACGAGCGCGAGGAGAGCCGGCACCCACCGGCCACGCCGTCGTTGGCCGACCGGTGCGGTCGAGCGCGCTGGGATCACCTCCGGCACCGCTCGTCGATGAGCCCTGGGCCTGTTGAAATACGTGGACATGGATCCGACTTCCTCCCTTGGACCTGAGACCCTCCGTACCCGGCCCCCCGCGGCGGCAGCGAGTTCTCATGCGTGAACTTGATCGTTTTCTGACTGTATTTGCTCGATATTCTTCATGTCGGGAATATAGGCGCCATCAATGAGCACGTCAACGAACAGCTTTCCCTGTTAAATGAACATGAACGCTCACAACTTCTGTGTTACACGGTTGCAGGGCCGTTCATTTCGCTGACACGGAAAGGTGTCATAACAGGGCGAAACCGGCATGGCCTGGCCGTGAGCGTACCGGCCGTCGCTCCACCGGACTGCGCGCTTGCCCGCACCGCCTTGGCGTGCCGACTCGGCCGATCGTCAAGTGGGGAGCAGGGCGCTGATCGCCTGGGCCAAGCCGGCGGTAAGGGCGTCGAAGTCCCAGCGGGCTCGTACGGTGCCGGTGGCGTCGAGCGGCAGCCTCGTCGGGACGCGGGTGACGCCTTATTGCGGGCCAAGGAGCAGCCTGGATCCGAGATCAGACGGATCTGGTCGAGATTCCAGCCGTAGTAGGTGTTGGTGAGCGTCTTGTGGGCCGCGCCGCTCTCTTCGACGATCTCGACGGAAAGGCCCTTGCCGCCGTATTGGTTCCACAGGCGCAGGTCCAGGACGACTTGGCCGCGTGAGCGCGTGCCGATGGTGTCGGGCCGGGTGTTCAGGAACGACGCCAGGCGCACGGAGTCTCGGATACCACCGGTCGTCTCAGTAGATCGGCCGCGGCCGCGGTCTGGGACGGTGCCGGGGCGTGCGCGCAGTGCCGTGTGGCGGCCGCGACCACCACCAGCGCCAGCAGCAGGAGGACGGCCGCGTCTCATCGAGGCGCCCGGTTCCGGTGCGCTCGCTTCTCCTGTCATCACCGTGCTCCACGGCTGATGCAAAGACTGGATCGTGCAGCAGGCCCGGAACATACTGATGGACCTCGACGACGCCGCAGCCACGATGAAGTACCTGATCCACGATCGGGACGCCTTCTTCAGCGCGGCATTCGACGCGGTATTCAGTGCTGCGGCGTTGAGACAATCCGGACCGTGATCCACGCCCCTCGACAGAACTCGATCATGGAACGCTGGTTCCGCAGTTTTCGGCAGGCTCAATCGGTACCACGACGCGGTGTGGTAGGCGCCGGTGTCGCCGGGCAGCGTCCACTTCTGGCTGGTCAGGTCGGCCGTGGCGTAGTACTTCTGGGGGTGCGCCGACGCCGGGCTGGGTCCACGCGCCGTTGTACCACTACTGCCAAGTGCCGGTCGCCATCTTGCCGGAGATCGGCGCGCGTGCGACGTGGGCGAGGTCGGCGGTGCCACCGTCGGCGCTTGCCTTGCCGACGATCCGGGTGCCGTAGAAGACGTAGAAGTACCCGGACGCGGTGTCGACGAACAGCCGCGGGTCGCCGTCACCGTAGTCCCACGTCTCGTGCGGGAACGCGGTGGTGTCGTTGCGGACGGTGCTGTACGGCGAGGTGATCGCGTGGCCGACGGTGGTCCAGGTCAGGCCCTGGTCGTGGGACACGGTGTAGTCCAGGCCGTCGTAGTGCGAGAACGAGTACGGGCCGAACGACTCGGGCGTGAACTCGTTGTGGACCAAGCCGTACCAGTCGCCGGTGTCCGGATCGATCCACGTGCCGACGATGTCGCAGTAGTTCTTCTCCGCATAGCTGGCGGTGTCGGTGGTGTAGGTCGCGCTCGCACCGGTGGGGCTGTTGTTACAGGCCAGGTCGTGTCGTCGTTGCGGTTGTTGGAGTTCGACGAGTTGACGTAGGTGTCGCGGGTGGTGTCGTCGGTCGCGTTGTCGAAGGTGGTGCCGGAGTACCACTGCCGTCGCGATCGAGGTAGGCGCCGTCCGGGGTGTCGTTCGAGAGGTTGTGCTGCACGATCGCGCCGACGGAGATCGAATAAGTGGCGGGTGTCGCAGGGACGGCCACACCGGCCGGCCGCTGGGAACCGGCGGCGGTTCCTGCGGTGGCGACGGCCATCGCTACGCCGGTGAGGGCTGTGAGCGACTTGAGAGCTGTGGAGGTTCTTCGGGGGCGGAACATGCGGGCGCTCCTTCCACCGGCGCGTGAGGCGTGTTCGTTATCTCGCGGGACGCGGCCGAAGTCGAGCACTTTCAAACAGAGTCCAAGACCTGCTGAGAAAAACACAGGTTCCGAGCGTTCGCCGAGCTCGGATGACTCGACGCCCCCCGCGTGGCGATGAATATCAGGTTTCGACCTGTTGACGTCCCACTGACTACGCGCCTATGGTGCGCGATTACGAGCGGATGCGGGGGAACTCAATCGAATCTGTTTAACCATGTTTGAACCCATGGAGGCCGTGATGGTCCGAAGATCCACCCGTCGCTTGTCCTTGGCGACAGTCCTCACCCTTCTCGTCAGCGCCCTGATCGGCTGGCTCCCGCCAGCCGCACATGCCGCCACCACAACGATCACCGTTGACGGCACCAGTTCCGGGCGGGCGTTCGACGGCATCGGAGCAATCTCCGGCGGCGGCGGCAACTCCCGCCTGCTGATCGACTATCCCGAGCCGCAGCGCAGCCAGCTGCTGGACTACCTGTTCAAGCCCGGCTACGGCGCGAGCCTTCAGATCCTGAAGCTCGAAGTCGGTGGCGACACCAACTCCACCGACGGCGCCGAGCCCAGCATCGAGCACACCCGAGGTGTCGTCGACTGCAACCAGGGCTATGAGTGGTGGCTCGCCGAGCAGGCCAAGGCCCGCAACCCCAACATCAAGCTCTCCGCCCTGACCTGGGGCGCACCGGGCTGGATCGGCGGCGGGAACTTCTGGTCCACCGACATGATCAACTATCTGATGGACTGGTTCGGCTGCGCGGCGCAGCACCACCTGACCATCGACTATGTAGGCGGATGGAACGAGCGCAGCAGCTCAGCTTCCTGGGCCACACAGGCGTCCTGGTACGAGAGCCTGAGGAACACGCTGAACGCTCGCGGTTACGGCGCGACGAAGATCGTCGCCTCCGACGACGGCTGGGATGTCGCCGACGCGATGGCGGCGGACCCCGCGTTCAAGAACGCGGTCGACGTCGTGGGCGTGCACTATCCCTGCGGCTACAACAGCCCGTTCACCTCGTGCGTCCCCACGTCGTCCAACGCGGTCAGCCTGGGCAAGCCGCTGTGGGCCTCCGAGAACGGTTCGGAGTCGACCGACGGCACCTCGGGGTTCGGCGCGGCGTCCGTGGCCCGGGCCATCAACCGCGACTACATCGACGGCCGGATGACC
>NZ_JAACYW010000358.1 GCF_015356825.1 Catenulispora rubra
GTGCGGTTGCGGCCGGGGGCGGCGCGGCTCTTGGTGGGGCGGATGCCGGTTGACGAGGTGCGGGATGTGCAGGTGCCGTTGGAGTCGGTGGCCTCGGATGTCGCGCGGGTGAAGGAGTTGGCGGCTGCGGCCGATTCGCCGGAGGCGGTGGCGGGGGTGCTGGAGAGGTTCGTGGGCGCGCTGGCGTCGCGCTATGAGCCCGACGCGGCGGTCGAGCAGGTGGTCAGGATGCTGCGAACCGGGGCTGTGCCGCCGCATGTGCCGGCGTTGGCAGATGCGGTCGGATTGTCGGAGCGGCAGTTGCGGCGGCGGTTCACGGAGGCGGTTGGATACGGGCCGAAGACCCTGCATGGCATCCTGCGTTTCCAGCACGCGCTGCGACTGGGACGTGCCGCACCGGACGCCGGCCTCGCCGATGTCGCCTACCAGGCCGGGTATGCAGATCAAGCGCATTTCGCGCGCGAAGTGCGGCGGCTGGCCGGGGTGACGCCGACCGAGCTGCTCGGAATCGGCTGAGGCGCGTCAGCAAAACCAGCGGGCTGGCTCAGCCGAGCGAGTAGGGCTAGCCCCATTCTCCGCACCACCACGGCTCCGCAGAATTGATCACGTCGCAAAGCCCTGCTTCGCGACGCCACCTACTGATCTTCTACGGGGAGCCATCATGAAACCTCTCGCAAGCCGCGCCGCGGTCCTCGCCATCGCCTGCTCGACGCTCGCTGGCCTGACCGCCATCTCGGGCGAAACCGCCTCGGCAGCGAGCACGGCGCCCGCCTTCCCGCCCCTGAATCCCGCCGCGCTCGAAGCCGCGATCCAAACCCAACCCACCGACAACGCCGCCGGCGACATCGTCCGCGTCGGTGAGCCGGGCGCTCTGTGGACGGGGTCCACCCTCGACGCCGAGACCGGCCGCCAGATCCCGCCGGACGCGCACTTCCACGCCGGGAGCATCGCCAAGACGTTCGAGACCGTCGTGATCCTGCAGCTCGCCGCCGAGGGCCGCATCGACCTCGACCAGAGCATCCAGCACTACATGCCCGGCCTGCTGCCCTGCACCTTCGCGCCGATCACCGTCCGCCAGCTCATCACCTTCACCAGCGGCCTGCCGGACGTCGACGAGGGCGCGCCGCCGGCGAGCGCCGACCAGGTCATCGCCACGCGCTACACCTACCGGACGTTCGACCAGATCATCCAGGAGACCCTGCGCCCCACCGGCCGGCCGTGGCCCGGGCCGCACTTCGCGCCCGGCACCAAGCAGGAGTACAACTCCCTCGGCTTCCGGATCGGCGGCGCGCTCGTCGAGCAGATCACCGGCCACGCCTACAAGCAGGAACTCACCGCACGCGTCCTGCGGCCCCTGCACCTGACGCGGACCTCGGTCCCCGAGAACGACCCCGTCATGCCGCGCCCCTACCTGCACGGCTACATGACCGACGACGAAGGCCAGCCGATCGACGTCAGCGAGCAGGGCGGCGACCCGTCGAACCTGATCTCCACCCCCGCCGACCTGGACCACTTCATCACCGCGCTGATGCAGGGCCGCCTGCTGCCGCCGGCGCAGCAGAACGAGCTGTTCGCGATCCCCACCGACAGCGCCGGCCAGCCCCTCCCCTTCGTCAACGGCAGCTCCTGCCCGAAGGCGGCCTGCTTCGGCGCCGGGCTGATGTCCACGAAGCTGCCGAACGGCGTGGTCCTGTGGGGCAAGACCGGGCACGACGACGGCTACGCCAACGGCATGTTCGCCACCAGGGACCTGTCGATCCGCGCGGTGTACTCGGTGTCGAACCTGAGCGTGGACTTCTCCGCGCCGAGCCCGCTCAGCCAGCGCCTGATCGAAGCGGTCCTGGCACCTGCGGACTGATTACAGCCGCCCAAAGCCCCGCAGCACCCGCAGCGCCTTCACCGTGGCCCCGGGCCGAGCCTCCACCTCCGTGGTCGCCGACCACTTCGCCCAGGTGATCGGCCACGCGCCGTCCGAGTCCTGCGACGCCGCCAAATGGTCCAGACTCCGCCGCATCTCCTCGTCGCTGAACCAAGCCCGAGCGAGACTGTCAGGGCTCGGCGCGTAGTCGTACGCCAGGTGGTACTCCCCCGGCGCGTACCCCGGAGCGACCGGCGTGTCCTCGGGACGCGCCGGGTCCAGCAGCACCATCCGCTGCTCCCGCAGCAGCTTGCCGAGCCGGTCGGCCTGCTCACGGGCCCAGTCCCGGTCCGGCGCCGCCTCCAGGAACATCAGCGCCGACTCCACTCCGTAAGGGTGCGTGTGCTCCATCGCCTCCACTCCCTGGCGCGCGAACTCCACCGCGCCGGGGATCCAGGGGTGCGTGACCCCGCTGCGCAGGACCGGACCGAGGATCTGCCCGGTCGACAGCAGGTCGGCGACCGGTTCACCGGAAACCGGCAGCCACGGCGGACGCGGGTAGGCGCCCAGCGTCGGCAGCACCGCCGGCACGCCGCCCTCGGCGGTGGTCACCGTGCTCAGCCAGTCCAAAATGGGCACCACAGCATCCGCGTCGAGCCGCCCGGCGTCCTCCAGAATCATCAAGGCCGTGGCAGCGGCCAGCGGCTGCGGCTCGGGCCCGCGGATGTCCGGTTCGAGTCCGTACGCATAGGCGCCCGGCCCGGCCTCGTACGCAGCGAGCGCCGCCGCCAGCCCGGAGCCGTCAGCGACACGGCCGAAAAGGACCTCGAAACGACGTTGTTCGAGCACCCGGCCCGAGGTCCACAGGAAGGTCTCGGCACGGCGCAGGATCGCGGGCGCCCCGCCGCGATCGGCGATCCGGCCGGTCTTGTTCGCGTTCATGCAGCTGAAGCTACGCCGGGGCGCCCGGGGCGTCTTGAACGTTCCGGCCATGGTGCCGTACACCACAGCCGCCTCGCACGACAGGTGCAGGGTCCTGCTCTAAGGTCGGCTATGACGTAGCAGTGAACATGTTCCAGTTTCGTTGGGAGCCATAGTCGTGAGTGCACCGCATATCGGTTACGCCGCCATGTTGGAGCAGTTCGGTCCGATCGAGGTCACGGAGTACTCGGCGCTGGCCGAGCAGCACGGCTTCACCGGGACCATGGCCGCCGACCACTTCCAGCCCTGGGTGCCGCAGCAGGGGAACGCCCCCTTCGTGTGGAACGTGCTGACCGCCATCGGCGAGCGCACCACCACCGACATGGGCCCCGGCGTGACGTGCCCCTCGTTCCGCATGCACCCGGCGATGGTGGCGCAGGCGTCGGCGACGCTGGAGGCGATGTACCCGGGGCGGCACTGGCTCGGGCTGGGGTCCGGGGAGGCCCTGAACGAGCACATCGTCGGCGGGTACTGGCCCGAGGCGCCGACCCGGGTCGCGATGATGTTCGAGGCCATCGAAGTGATCAACAAGCTGTTCACCGGCAAGGACGTGAAGCACTCCGGCAAGTACTACACGCTGGAGACCACCCGCCTGTGGACGCTGCCCGCCGCGCCGCCGCCGATCTACATCGCCGCCGCCGGCCCCTACACCTCGCGCAAGACCGGTGAGCTGTGCGACGGCATCATCACCCCCGGCGCGGCGCACTCCAAGGTGGAGGGCGTGTTCCGGAACTTCGCCGAGGGCGCGCGCAAGGCCGGCAAGGACCCGGACACCATGCCGAAGATCCTGCAGCTGCACCTGTCGTGGGCGCCGACCGACGAGGAGGCGCTGGCCAACGCCGTGACCGAGTGGCCCAACGGCGGGATGAAGTTCCCCAAGCAGGACATCCGCTCGCCGTTCGACTTCGAGCAGATGGCCAAGCTGGTGCGGCCGGAGGACTTCGAGGGCCGGATGGTCATCTCCTCCGACCCCGACGTGCACCGCGCCTCCATCCAGGCCTTCCTGGACCTCGGCGTGGACCGGATCTACCTGCACAACGTGGGCCGCAACCAGGCCGAGTGGATCGAGGTCTTCGGGCGCGAGGTGCTGCCGAAGCTGACGCGGTAGGCGCTGTTCAGATCGTGTGATGGTGGGCCGACTGGCCCGGATGGCTGACATCCGGGCCGTCGGCCCGCGCTGTGCCGCAACCTGGCGCGCCGATGTTCGTTGACGATCACCAAAGGGGCACTGTGTTCGCCCCGATTCCTGATCTCGTCGACTCCACAAGGACATCCATGCACGGGTTCGTGAAGAAGGGTCTGCTGCTCTCGCTGGCCGCGGGCTCGCTGATGGTCGGCAGCGCCGGCGCGGCCGCGGCGGCCGACTCGGCCACCACCGAGGGCGCCGCCGCCGACAGCCCCGGGCTGGCCGCCGGCAACGTCGCGCAGGCTGCGGGCGACGTGCCGGTGCAGGTGTGCGGGGACGCCGGGTCCCTCGCCGGGGCGGTGAACGACGCCCTGGAGAACCGCTGCACCACCTGGGACAACCGCTCCTCGATCCGCGGCGCGGCCGCGAACGACCCGGGCGCGGTGTCCGGCGACGTCGTCGGCGCCGCGCTGAACACCCCGGTGCAGGGCTGCGGCCTGACCGGGACGGCCGCCGGCGTGCAGTCCGACGCCGCCGGGAACTCCTGCGACGACGTGGACACCTCGGCGAAGGCCTCCGCCGCGACGTCCAACGACCCCGGCGCGGTGTCCGGCGACGTGGTGCAGGCCTCGGTGAACGCGCCGGTGCAGGTGTGCGGTGACGCGGTGTCGGTGGGCAGCTTCGGCACCGGCGCCGAGGACAACCACTGCGTGAACGGCTGAGCCGAGCTCGGGACCGAGCTCCACACCAAGATCCACGCCGAGCTCGGAACCAAGCTTGGAACCATGCTCGGAACCGATCTTGAGACCGAGTTCGAACTGAGCTTGATCTGAGGTCCGGCTGAGGTCCGGCTGAGCTTGTTCCGGGCTCGCGACGGCCTCGCGACGGCCTCGCGACGGCCTCGCGCCGACCTCGAACCGAGCACGCATCGGGCACGTCACGCTCCCCTTTCCCGGCTCCGGCCCTCGCTGCGGCGCATGCGAGAGCCGGAGCCGGACTTTCCGGGGTCTTTTGATCGCTCTTTCGAGGGAACAAGGGGTTGGCGCGGCGCGTACTCCCCGCCGTCGGCAGCACACTGACCGTCAGATCCGCAGCCCAGCGGGGCGCGGCGAGATGGGGAGGTGGGGGCGCGTGGCGACCCGGCACAGGAAACCCGGTCCGATACGCAAGACCGCTGAGACGCTGCTGGGCGGTGCCGCGGGCATCGGGGCGGTGACCGCGGTGGCCACCGTGCTGCACACCGGCGCGGGCGCCCCCGCCGCGGCGGGCAGGTCCGCGCACTCCGCTCCGGCGCAGCCCGGGGCGTCGACGTCCGGCGCGGGCGCCGATCCCGCGGTGGCGGTGACCGGCGACACGCCGGTCGCGGACACGGCGGCGCCGGGAGACCCGGCGCCCGGCGGGAACGGTTCGGTGACACCCACGGACGTCGGCGGCACCGGTCCGCGCATACAGTACGAGCCCACCCACGCGGCCCCCTCGACCTCGCGCACCTACGGGACGAACGAGCCGCTGCCGACCTCGCAGGCCACGACCACGCCGCCGCCGGTGACCCGCTCGCGGCCCTGGACGCCGCCGAGCGGGCAGCCGAGCCAGCCGAGCCAGCCCGGCCAGCCGCCGCAGACCCCCAGCGGCCCGAGCAGTCCGGTCGGCACACCCGGCGGCCCGACCTCGACGCCGACGTCCTCGCCCTCGCATCCCGGCGGCAACGGAGGAAACGGTCCGGGCGGCGGGAACGGCGGCGGCGACGGCGGACTGGGCGGTCTGCTCGGCGAAGTGCTGGGTACGCTCGGATCGGTGACCAACACACTGCTCGGCGGACTCGGAAAGCACTGATCAGCCGAGATAAGGCCCTGTCAAACCCCACCAACCCCGGCAGCCCCAGCTTTGTCAGTGGTTTGACATTCCTGCCGGCTGCGGAATCATGGTTCTGGTACCACGTTCGGTTTCCGCACCTCGGCGCGATAGCCGTCGCGCCCTCGACTGGCTACCTTGAACTGCACGAGTGCGGAGGCTGAGACGGGAGCGGAGGATGACGCGGCGGATCGGGCCGGCGGTGGGGCGCTGCCGTGCTGCCCCGTCCGGCCCGGCGGCCTCCGCTCCGGGGCGCTCCCGCCCCGGCCCCGCCGTGAATGACATTTCCCTGATCTGTGTTCGCATTTCCCAGATCTGTATCCGTATTTCCAAGATCTCGGCGTCCCGGTGCCACGATCGGGGGCACCAGCTATCGCCGCGGCCACTCCGGGGCACCACCTCCAAGGCCGGGCCGCTGGTCGGACGGCCACCCGACCGGGCGGAAGCGCCGCGCCGGATGGGGCAAACGACCGCGCACGGTGAGGATGTGTCGGCATGATTGTGTCTGGGCCCCCGCCGGGGTCCGCACGGACCACCCACAGGACGGCGGGAATGGCGTCGGCGTTCGACCTCTCCGGGTTCTCGGTCACCGACATGGTCGTCGCCTCCGGCGAGCTGCGAGCCGCCACCGCCGGGGCCGCCTCCATGGAGGAGGGCTCCGCGGCCATCGTGGAGTGGCTGCGGCACGCCTTCACCGACCCCGCGACCGGCCGGCCGGCGTTCGCGCTGGCCCGCATGTTCCACACCGTCACCTGGGACCGCCTCACCCCCGACCTGCGCTCCTACGTCAACACCCGGGACCCGGCCGCGGCCGCCAACGACGACGGCCTGCCCTACCTGACCCTGCTGGCCACCTCCGGCGACCACCCGCACTGGGCGGACCGCCGCAACAGCCGCGACCACCAGGCGATCCCGCTGTCCGCCTCGGACGTGGTGCGGCGCGCGCCGCTGGCGCTGGCGCTGCTGGACCGGCTGCTGGGGTTGCAGCCGGCGGCCGAGCCGATGGTGACGCGGCCGCACGGAGTCGGCGGCGGTGTCGGCGGTGAGGGCTCGGGGCTGTCGGCACGGCTGCGGGACCGGTTCGACGTCTTCCACGTGCCCGAGGCGTTGGGCAGCCCTTATGTGCCGACGCCGGAGTTCGTCCGCGACTACCAGATCCGCTCGGCGATCGCGCTGGGCGCGGTGCTGGATTCCGGCGGGCCGGATCACCCGGATCTGCCGGGGGTGCGGAACACGTCCCTCTACACGGCCCTGCTGTATTCACGGGTCCGGATCCCGGCCGAGACCGCGACGCATTTCCGGACGCTGGCCGCAGCGATCCGGCTGGCGCTGACGCCGCTGCTGGCAGTGCCCTTGTTCGCGCCCTCTTCCCCGGCGGCCGGGCACCAGGTGTTCGGGGCGCGCAACGGGAACGGGACGAGCCCGGCTATCGGCGGCGGCGTGAACGCCAATCCGGCCGGGAACGGCATCCCGGCGCCCGGGCCTTCGGGAAACGGGAACGGCAACGGGCACCGGCCGTCGGTGACGCTGGTGCCGCAGCAGGCCTCCGCGCCGCCTCCGTCGTCCTCCTCGATGCCGGCCTCGCCCGGCGACGGCGGCGCCGCGGCGCTGGCCGCCGAGGCCGAGCTGCGGGCCTCGCAGCGGCGGCTGACGCAGGAGACCCGGATCGTCGAGACGCTCTACATGATCGGGCAGTCCCTGCACCGGGAGCTGGACACCCGCAAGATCGCCAAGCTCGCCACGGACGCCGCCAGCACCGCGATCGACGCCGAGTTCGGGACCTGCTTCTACACCCTGACCTCGACCAACGGCCAGGCGCAGACCCGGTTCGCGCTGGCCGGGACGATCCCGGCCGAGCGCTTCGAGAACCTGCCGATGCCGCGGCCGACCTCGCTGGTGGGCGCGGCGTTCCCGGGGACGGCGCCGATCCGCTCCGGCGACGTCACCGCCGATCCCCGCTACGGCCAGCGCGCGCCGTTCCACGGCCTGCCGCCGGGGCATCCGCCGGTGAAGTCGTTCCTGGCGCTGCCGATCACCACGATCGGCGGCACGGTGCTGGGCTCGATGTACTTCGGGCACTCCGAGCCGAACCGGTTCACCGAGCGCGACGAGCAGATCGTGAAGGGCATCGCCGGGCAGGCGGCCTCGGCGATGGACAACGCGCGGCTGTACCGGCTGGAGCGCGAGACCGCGGTGGAGCTGCAGAACTCGCTGCTGCCGGCCTATCCGCCGCAGCTGGCGGAGCTGGAGATCGCGTTCACGTACCTGCCCGGGGCGCAGGGCACGCAGGTCGGCGGCGACTGGTTCGACGTGATTCCGCTGTCCGGCGGCCGGGTGGCGCTGGTCATCGGGGACGTGATGGGGCGCGGGATCCGGGCCGCGGCGATCATGGGGCAGCTGCGGACGGCGGTGCGCGCGTACGCGGTGATGGACCTGCCGCCGGGGCAGATCATGCACCTGCTGAACCGGCTGGTCTGCACGATGCCGGCCTCGGCGGCGAGCAGTTCGGCGGCGCTGAACGCGCTCAGCGCGACCGGGACGCACCCGGCCGGGATCGGGGCGCTGGGGCCCGCCGACGACGGGGTCGCCGAGCAGATCGCGACCTGCGTGTACGCCGTCTACGACCCGGCCGAGGAGGTGCTGACCTGGGCCAGCGCCGGACACATGCCGCCGGCGCTGATCACCCCGCAGGGGTCGGCGAGCCTGCTGGAGGACGACCTCGGGATGCCGCTGGGCATCGAGGAGGCGGTGTTCGACGAGAAGATCCAGCCGCTGGCCGGCGGCAGCAGGCTGCTGCTGTACACCGACGGCCTGGTGGAGTGCCACAACGCGCCGCTGACGGAGCGCCTGAACCGGCTGTCGACAGAGCTGGTCCGCACCGACGACGGGCCGCTGGCGGCGTCCTCCGCCCCGCTGGGATCGGAGACGGTGCAGCGCACCTGCGACCGGCTGCTGCACGCGATGCTGTCCGGCGACGAGCACGACGACGTGGCGCTGCTGATGGTCCGGACCCGGCCCACGCGCATCCGCAAGGCGGCACTCGACCTGGACCCGGACCCGATGGCGGCGCGGGCGGCGCGGCGGTTCGTGACCTCCACGCTGGCCGAGTGGGACCTGGAGCACCTGACCGACGACGTGCTGTCGGTGGTGACCGAGCTGGTCACGAACGCCACTCAGCACGCCGCGACGACCAGCCAGCTGGCGCTGCGCTCGCACCCGGGGCGGCTGATGGTGGAGGTCGCCGATTGCGACGGCCGGATCCCGCGGCCGGCGGTGACGCAGGTGATGGACGAGCGGCACCGGGGGTTGTTGATAGTCGCGCAGCTGTCGCAGCGGTGGGGGGTGCGGCCGACGGACCGCGGGAAGATCGTGTGGGCCGAGATGGGCGAGGGCACAGCGGAGTAGCGCGCTGCGTTACGAGTCAGGCTGAGAAGACTGTTTCAGCGGGGCCGGGCTGCGCCGCACCGAAATCCGGAGCTCAGCCCTCGTCCTTGCCCTGCGTCTCGTAGGTCTTCATCTGCTTGACCTTCGTCTCCTTCGCCAGCGGCGCCCCGCCGCTGATCCCGGCCGCGATCGACGTGGTCGAGGCGGCCTGCGCCACGGTCGTGCCGAGGTCCGTGTAGATCGGCGCCTTGGCCGCGCGGAAGGCCCTGCGAAGCCGCGTGAAGAACTCCATGCTCCGCAGGCTACACGCTCGCCTACAGCAAGGGCCGGAGTTCCTCGCGCACCCTTCGCTCGACCACCGCGAGCGCCAGGTTGGCGTCCTCGCGGGCGAAGGGGGCGCCCTCGCGGTCCACCAGCGGGCCGCGGGTGCCGGGCCAGCCGCCGGCCACGCCGAGTTCGCGCAGCGACGTGCGGGCGCCGTTGGCGGCCGGGAGACCGCCGGCCGCGGCGCGGTCGAGGGTGGCCCGGCGGTGGCGCCAGCGCCAGGGGTCCGCGGCGGCTCCGGCGGCGGCGCGGGGGGCGGCGAACAGCAGGCGCGGGACGGCTGCTGCGGCGTGCCAGCCCTCGACGAGTGCCGCGGAGACGCCCAGGCCCGGCAGGCGGTCCACGCCGCGGTAGCCGGCCGCCACCGGTTCCAGGACCAGGCCGTGGATCTCGACCAGGGCCAGGCCCGGCGCCGCCGAGGCCGACAGGTAGACCGTGACCACGGTCTCGGCCGGGTTCGACATGATGCGGAAGCGGCGGAAGACGCGCGGGTTGGCGGTGCCGCGCGGGGAGGGCAGCAGGCGCAGGGAGGCGTCGGTGGTCTGGCCGACGGCCAGGACCGGGCCGGTGGCGACCACGAAGTCGTCCCAGGCCACCTTGTCCAGCAGGCCCTCCGGGCCCAGGCCCGGCACGCCCGCGGCCAGCCCCTCGGTGACGCGCTCGATCAGGTCCTCGACGTCGTAGCGGATCGGGCCGGTCTCCAGGAGCCAGCGGCGGCGCAGGACCTGGCGTCCGGAGCCGGCGAAGGGGCGCGCCGGATCGGCGAGGACCTGGCGGTCGGAGGCGGCGCGCGCCGCGAGTTCGGCGAGCGCGCGGCGGGCCCAGACGGTCTCGGTGGTGACCCAGCGGTGCGTGCCGAAGCGGTCCCGGCGCAGCTTGTCGACCAGGACGTGGCGGGTCGCCAGGCGTTCGGCGACGACGATCAGCCAGGCCGTGAGGATCCCGGCCAGCGGCACGAAGATCCACGCCACGAACGGGGATCCGGGCCCGGCATCGTGGAAGCGGTCCGGGACGCCGAGCCCGAAGGGCCGGGCCAGACCGGCGGCGGAGGCGATCGCCCCGGCGCCGGCGACGCCCCAGACCAGGGCCACGAACCGGGCCAGCGGAGCGAACGCGGGTGTGACGGCAGGGGACGGAGACAGCGACTGCGGCCGCGCCTCGGTGCTTTCCGGGCCGGTGCCGTCGGTCCCGTTGCCGCCGCGCGCGGTGCCGGCGCCGGAGAGCAGCAGGCGCAGCCCGGCGCCCCAGACGAGCCAGACCCCGACGGTCCAGACCGACACCAGCAGGGCGACGACGATCAGCGCCACGAGCGCCAGGTCGCGGTGCAGGCGGCGGGTCCGGGCGGCCAGCGCGTGCCGGAGCACCAGGACCTCGTCGACGCCGGTGGAGGGGGCCGGGGCGCGGCCTTCGTCGAAGACGAACTCCTTCAGGGCGCGGCGGGTCAGGGCGGTGTCGAGGTGGACGGCCGCGCAGAGGTAGCGGGTGGCTTCGTCGCCGGGGG
>NZ_JAACYW010000359.1 GCF_015356825.1 Catenulispora rubra
CCCCACCACAGACCCCGTCGACCCGCGCACCACCAACTCCGGCTCGAACAGCAGCTCCTCCGCCGCCACCCGGGCCCCCTCGATCTGGTTCACCAGCAGCGTCACCGCCGCGCGCCCCAGTGCCTCAATGGGCTGACGCACCGTGGTCAACGGCGGATCGGTGCAGTTCATGAACGCCGAGTCGTCGTACCCGATCACCGACACGTCCCGCGGCACCCGCAGTCCGGCCCGCCGGACCGCGCGGATGGCGCCGAGCGCCAGCGGGTCGCTCGCGCAGATGATGCCCGTGGCTCCGACGCGCAGCAGGCGCGAGGCCGCCGCCTGGCCGCCTTCGAGGGCGAACATCGCGTGCTCGATCAGCGTCTCGTCGACCGCGCGGCCGTACTTCTCGCACTGTGTGCGGTACTCCGCCAGCTTCCGGCGCGAGGGGACGTGGTCCTCCGGGCCCAGGACCAGGCCGATGCGCTCGTGGCCGAGCGAGGCCAGGTGCGCGAAGGCCTGCTCCACCGCGACCGCGTCGTCCGTCGAGACCTGCGGCAGCTCCAGGTGCTCCACCGCGGCGTTGAACAGGACCACCGGGATGCCGCGCTCGCGCAGCAGGTGGTAGTGCTCGTGCGGGGCCTCGTCCTCGGCGAAGTGGCCGCCGGCGAAGACCACGCCGGAGACGTGCTGGTCCAGCAGCATCGTCACGTAGTCGGACTCCGACAGGCCGCCGGCGGTGCGGGTGCACAGCACCGGCGTGAAGCCGCGCTGCGCGAGGGCGCCGCCGACCACCTCGGCCACCGCCGGGAAGATCGGGTTCTGCAGTTCGGGCAGCACCAGGCCGATCAGCCGCGCCCGCTCGCCGCGCAGCTGTGTGGGCCGCTCGTACCCCAGCACGTCCAACGCGGTCAGCACCGCCGTGCGCGTGCTCTCGGAAACCCCTGGTCGGCCGTTGAGTACCCGGCTCACCGTGGCCTCGCTGACCCCCACCTTTTGCGCCACCTCGGCGAGTCTGCTCGTCATACCGCAAGAGTAGAACGGAAATCGGTAAGAAAGCGATGGGTTCGCGCCAACTCGCGCAAGATTCCAAGATCCGTCCGCAAGCCTCCGGTGACCCTGCGACCAGCCGTCAGAGGGCTGAGTGGATCATCCGTAACCTAGTCGTGTTCTTTCGATTTTTCATCAGACTCTTGCAGTCGCCTGTTTACGGCTGTACCTTCGCGGCACGCCGATGACTGCGGCACGGCACCTCCCCAGACAACGAACGAAGGGGTGAAACGCATGAAACGCAACGCATCACGCACGATGGTCGCGCTCGTCACGGCGGCCGGTATAGCCATGGCGGGCGCAGCCTGCTCGTCCAGTTCCAGCAAGGGCTCCTCGAACAAGGGCTCCGGCAACTCCGCCGACGGCGTCGCCGACGGCAAGCCGCTGGACCCCAACGCCACGGTGACCATCACCATCGACGGCGCGCCCGGGGCGGACCAGGCCGCGAACAAGGCCGCCTACGCCGACGACCTGCAGGCGTTCAAGATCCTGTACCCGAACGTCACGGTCAACGCCAAGCCCTACGTGGGCCAGGTCGAGGACCCCCCGCAGTTCACCGCGAGCCTGAAGGCGCACAACGAGACCGGCGCGTTCCACGCCTACTTCACGGACAAGAACCAGGTCCTGGACTCCGGCGACGTGACGGACATCAGCTCCTACGTCAACGACCAGACCATCCCGGGCTGGTCGCAGCTGCTCCCGGGCGTGAAGCAGAACCTGCAGGACAGCAACAAGACCTACTCGCTGCCGATCAACTTCTACACCGAGGGTCTGATCTACAACCGCTCGCTGTTCCAGAAGGCCAACCTGGACCCGAACAAGCCCCCGACGACGTGGGACGAGGTCGAGGCGGACGCCGCCAAGATCTCCGCGCTCGGCGGCGGGGTCGCCGGCTACGAGGACTACAGCGGCGGCAACACCGGCGGCTGGCACTTCGCCGGGGAGATCGACAGCCTCGGCGGCCAGATGGTCGACTCCGCCGGCAAGAAGGCCGCCTTCAACACCGACCAGGGCAAGCAGGTCCTGCAGCGGCTGCACGACATGCGGTTCAAGGACAACGGCATCGGCCCGACACCGGTGACCCAGTGGGCCGACGCCTTCCCGCCCCTGGCCACCAGCAAGGTCGGGATGTTCCTCGGCGCCCCGGACGTGATCCAGCACCTGGTCGAGGTCCTCGGCGCGGACCCGAAGCTGTACGGCATGGGCCCGATCCCCGGGAGCACGGGCCCGGCGACCGGCACCCTGGCCGGCGGCGACCTGTACTACTTCAAGAAGGGGCTGACCCCGAACCAGATCAAGGCGGAGATCGCCTGGATCACGTTCGAGTACCTGACCCCGGGCAAGGGCCAGTTCGACTTCGCGCGTGACAAGGCGCTGGCGGCTCCGGACAAGCCGGTCGCGATCGGCCTGCCGCAGAAGTTCTTCTGGAACCCGACCTCCCCGCAGATGACGCAGGTGCAGTCGGACCTGAAGACCTCGGCGACGCTGCCCATCGAGCAGTACACGGACTTCGTCGACAACCCGATCGCGCCGGTCCTGGAACCCCCTGCGGCGCAGCAGCTCTACAAGGTCCTGGACACCGCGATGTCGGCGGCGATGACGAACGCGAACGCCGATCCGGCCAAGCTCCTGGGCACCGCCGAGTCGCAGGTCAACTCGATCCTGGCCAACCAGTAACGCCGCGATCCGCGGCAGGCGGCCGGTCCACGCTGAGGGACGGGGACCGGCCGCCCCACGGAGCGCACTTCAGGGATACAAGGAAACGGAGTCGACACGATGGCCTACGCCCTGGCCACAGAGCGGCTGCAGGACACCACGCGACGCGGCGGCAGCCAGTCGACGTGGCAGGCGCTGCGCCGCGCCGCCGGCCGCAACCTGCGGGCCCACGCGTTCCTGTTCGGCGCGCTGGTCTGCTTCGCACTGTTCACCTGGTACCCGATGATCCGCGAGATCATCATGTCCTTCCAGCGCGTGCACCGCGGCCAGACCACGTGGGTGGGCCTGGGCAACTACCGCCAGGTCACCGCCGACCCCGAGTTCTGGCAGGCCTGGCGCAACACCCTGGAGTTCACCGGCCTGGCGCTGGTCTTCGGCTTCGCCGCACCGTTCGCCGTGGCCATCGTCGTCAACGAGTTCCGGCACGCGCAGGGGTATCTGCGGATCCTGGTCTACCTGCCGGTGATGCTGCCGCCGGTGGCCGGCATCCTGCTGTTCAAGTACTTCATGGACCCCGGCTTCGGCCTGTTCAACGAGGCGCTGCACTTCCTGCACCTGCCCAAGTCGCAGTGGCTGGCGTCCAGGTCCTCGGCGATGCCCTCGCTGGTCGTGGTCTCCACCTGGGGGAACATGGGCACCGCGACGCTGGTGTACCTGGCGGCCCTGCAAGGGATTCCGGGCGACCTGTACGAAGCGGCCGAACTGGACGGTTGCAGCGTCTTGCAACGAATCCGGCACGTCACCGTCCCGCAAACCCGGCTGATCCTGTCGCTGATGGCGATGCTCCAGATCGTCGCGACGATGCAGATGTTCACCGAGGCGTTCGTACTGACCGGCGGCGGGCCCGAGGGATCGACGACCACGGTCGTCTACCTGCTCTACAACTACGCGTTCAATTACAACAAGTTCAACACGGCGGCCGCACTCGGCGTGATCATGCTGCTGGTGCTGGCCTGCTTCTCCGCGATCTACATCGTCCTGGAACGACGCGGAAGCGAGGACTGAGAGATGACCCAGCAGACCGCGAGCCGGGTCCTGATGACCCGAAATCGTTTCCGCGCCAGGAAGCCCAAGTCCGCGCCGACCTACCACCGCACCCTGATATCGCGCACGCAGCTGAACACGACGCGGGGCAGGCGGTTCTACTGGATCGCGCTGACCGTGGCCCTGGTGCTGGCCACCGTGGTGTTCATCGGCCCGCTGTTCTGGATGGCCACCGGCGGGTTCAAGACCTCGCAGGAACTGGTCCGCAACCCCCCGGTCCTGCTGCCTTCACACCCCTCCACGCACGCCTTCAGCCTGGCGTGGAATCGCCTGGGGATGGCGCAGCTGCTGTGGAACACCGTGGTCTACGCCGGCGGGGCGCTGCTGTTCCAGCTCACCTTCTGCGTCGGCGCCGCCTACTCGCTGTCCAAGCTCCGGCCGATCTTCGGCAACTGGATCCTGGCCCTGATGCTGGCCTCGATGATGATCCCGGCCGCGGCGCTGGTCATCCCGCAGTACCTGACGGTGCTGGACCTGCCGCTGGTGCACTGGAACCTGCAGAACACGCCCTGGGTGATCTGGCTCCCGACGGTGGCCAACGCCTTCAACGTGTTCCTGCTCAAGCGGTTCTTCGACTCCATCCCCAACGACCTGCTGGACGCGGCCGCCGTGGACGGCGCGGGCCCGCTGCGCACGCTGTGGCGCATCGTGCTGCCGATCTCGCGGCCGATCCTCGGCGTGGTCTCGATCTTCGCGGTGGTCGCGGTCTGGAAGGACTTCCTGTGGCCGCTGATCACCGTGCCGGCCCACGAGACGCTGAACGTCGGCGTCAACACCGCCGCCACCTCCATGCCGGACAACGCGCTGGTCGGCGGGTTGTTCCTGGCCTCGATCCCGACGATCGTGCTGTTCCTGTTCTTCCAGCGGAACATCATGGCCGGCCTGACGGTCGGCGGTGTCAAGGGCTGACAGGGCCCTGAGAGTCACCGCCGGCACACGAGGCGTCACAACGTCCCCCTGTCCTTCACCGTCGGCTGTCCCGCCGTCGTGTCTGCTTCACGTACTAGAGAGCAGGTTCCCGGTGTCCGCGCATACTTCCCCAGCGCCTTGGTGGCGCTCGGCCGCCATCTACCAGATCTACCCGCGCAGCTTCGCCGACGGCTCCGGCGACGGCATGGGCGACCTGGCCGGCGTCCGCGCCCGGCTGCCGTACCTGGCCGAGCTCGGCGTGGACGCGGTGTGGTTCAACCCCTGGTACCTGTCCCCGCAGGCCGACGGCGGCTACGACGTCACCGACTACCGCGTCATCGACCCGCTGTTCGGGACCGTGGCCGACGCCGAGGCGCTGATCGCCGAGGCGCACGCGCTGGGCATCCGCGTGGTCGTGGACATCGTGCCGAACCACACCTCCGCCGCGAACCCCTGGTTCGCCGCGGCGCTGGCCGCCGGGCCCGGCTCGCCGGAGCGCGATCGGTTCTGGTTCCGTGCCGGCCGCGGCGAGGACGGCGAGCTGCCCCCGACCAACTGGCAGGGCATGTTCGGCGGCCAGACCTGGACCCGGGTCACCGAACCGGACGGCGAGCCCGGCGAGTGGTACCTGCACCTGTTCGACGCGGCCCAGCCGGACTTCAACTGGCAGCACCCCGACGTCCCGGCCGAGTTCGAGGACGTGCTGCGGTTCTGGTTCGACCGCGGGGCCGACGGCTTCCGCATAGACTCGGCAGCGCTGCTGGTCAAGGACCCGGCGCTGCCGGACCAAGTCGGCGAGGACGACTCGGCGTTCGTCGACCGCGAGGAAGTCCACGCGATCTACCGCTCCTGGCGCGCGGTCGCCGACTCCTACGACGGTGACAGGGTCCTGATCGGCGAGATCTGGCTGCCGGACGCCGCGCGCCTGGCCCGCTACCTCGGCCCGGACGAGATGCACACCGTCTTCAACTTCCCCTACCTGGGCTGCGCCTGGGAGGCGGACAAGCTCCGCGAGGTGATCGACGAGACGCTGAGCCTGCACGCCCCGGTCGGCGCCCCACCGACCTGGGTGCTGTCCAACCACGACGTGGACCGCGTGGTGACCCGCTACGGCCGCGAGGACACCTCGTTCGCGATCTACGCCCGGCAGCTCGGCCGGCCGGTCGATCTGGAGCTGGGGACGCGGCGCGCGCGGGCCTCGGCCCTGCTGACGCAGGCGCTGCCCGGCTCGGTGTACATCTACCAGGGCGAGGAACTGGGCCTGTGGGAGGTCGAGGACATCCCCGACGACCTGCGCCAGGACCCGATGTGGGAGCGCAAGGGCCGCAATCCCGCGGACCCGGGCCGGGACGGCTGCCGGGTGCCGCTGCCGTGGTCCGGGAGCGAGCCGCCGTTCGGCTTCAGCCCCGAGGAGGCGACGGCCGAGCCCTGGCTGCCGCAGCCGGAGGCGTGGAAGGACTACACGGCCGAGGGTCAGCTGGCCGATCCGTCGTCGATGCTGACGCTGTACGGCAAGGCCCTGCGGCTGCGGCGGGAGACCGAGGGGCTCGGCGATGGGCCGTTCGCCTGGCTCCCGGCGGCCGACGGCGTGCTGGCCTTCGAGCGCGGACCCGGGTTCGTGTGCGCGGTGAACTTCGGCCCGCGACCGTCGGACCAGCCGGTCGCGGGCCGAGTGCTGCTGGCCAGCGGGCCTTTGACGGCGGAGGGCCGGATCCCGGCCGACACCGCCGTCTGGATCGCCCGCTAGCCGGTTTCCTGCCTTCCGTCGGCGGACCCACCCGCAGACCCGTCGACGGAGTTCTCCTGCGACCCGGTTCCGGACTCTGTTCCGGGGCCGGGTCGTGGTGTTTCGGCGGGTTCGAGGGCTGATTCAGGTACCCCGACCGGACCCGGGCCGGACCGGGGCAGCGGACTTCTCCCGGACCCGGGGTCCACCGCGGTGTGACGTCCGGTATGACGTCCGACCTCGAACGACACGGTCTTGCCGACCTCGCCGACGGCCACCCCGAACCGGTCCACGATCCACTCGATCAGGTCCAGCCCGCGGCCGCGGACGTCCTCGCCGGTCGCGTGCCGGTGCTGCGGCGTGCGGGCCGAGCAGTCGGCGACCTCGCAGGTCACCGTGCCGGCCCGGATCCGCGCGGACACCGTGACCGGCCCGGTGCCGTGCACCACGGCGTTGGTCGCGACCTCGCTGTAGGCCAGCACCACGCGGTCGGCGTCGTCGCCGGCGCCCCAGGCCTGTTCGACGGCGGCGGCCAGCCAGCGCCGCGACAGGCTCACGTCCAGGGCCGAGCCCGGGAACGTCCAGTACAGAGCAGTGTTCTGCGATACCGGGGCCTCCGGGGCCGGCTCGGGGCCGGCCGCCGCGCCTCGGGCTGCCACCCCGCCGCCGGCGCCCGGTCCGGCGACGCGGCACGCCGCCGGGGCGGGGTGGCGTAATTGCTGCATGACGGCCTCACATCATCGATGTCTGCGCGATTCCATCTCCCCCAGCGCGCACCCCACAATGAAATATCCCACCCCGGGCGCGGGCCCCGCAGGGGAATCCGTGAAATCGCCGGGGCCGGTTCGGGCACAATGGCCTGCATCGCAGAAGCGAACCGCAGGGGGTTGGCGATGACATCCGCAGACGTTCCCGGACCCGCCACCGGAACCGCGCCGGACGGCGAGCCGCTGGAACCCGTCCCCGGCGGCCCGGAGGAGCACGGCGGCGCGCCGGAGCCCGGCGGCCCGGCCGAACCCGGCAACCCGGTCGAGCGCGCGGCCCGGGTCCCGGCGGGCCCGTCGGCACCGCCGATCCGCCGCCGCCGGCTCGGCGCGGCCCTGCGCCGGCTCCGGCTGGCCGCGGGCCTGACGCTGCAGGGCGCGGCCGAGCGGCTGGAGATCTCGGACTCGACGCTGTCCCGGCTGGAGAACGGCCAGGGCCGGCTGCGGCGCATCGACGTCTCGGCCGCGCTGGACGTGTACGGGGTCGTCGACGAGGAACTGCGGACGACTTTACTCAACCTGACCGGCCAGATCAGGGACAAGGGCTGGTGGCAGTACTACCGGCGGGCCATCCCGGAGCCCTACGCGGACTACATCAGTGTGGAGGCGGCGGCGACGTCGATCGACGCGCACACCGTGCAACTCGTCCACGGCCTGCTCCAGACCGAGGACTACACCCGGGCCCTGGCCGAGGCCTGGCGGATACGCGCCGAACCCCTCGACGTCGACGCCCTGGTGGCCGTGCGCCGCACCCGGCAGCGCATGCTCGGCGGCACCGATCCGCTGCGGCTGCGCGTGGTGATGCACGAAGGCGCGCTGCGCCAGCGGGTGGGAGGACGCGAGGTGATGCGGGGTCAGATCGAACGTGTCATCGAAGAATCCCGCCGCCCTAATATCATCATCCAGATCATCACCCATTTGGCCGGGGCATATTCAGGACTTGACGAACCCTTCGCGATTGTAGGCTTTGACAATCCTCTGGAACACGACGTGGTATGCCTGGACAACCTGACGCGAACGCATTTCCTGGAGACCGTCGACGAAGTGCGCAACTACGCGTCGGTGTTCGACCAGCTGCGTGCCGCGGCGCTTTCCCCCGAACGGTCGGCGCTCTGGCTCGCCGACCTGCTGACGAAGATGGAGAGCTAGTTGAGCACCAGCGCAACGCCGAATTCGACCCCTGAGAACGGAGCCGCCCCCCACGAGACCCTCCTGACCGGCGCCGCGTGGCGCAAGAGCAGCCACAGCAACGGCGCCACCAACTGCGTGGAGGTGGCGATGCTGACCGACGGCTCGGTCGGCGTGCGGCACTCCCGCCGCCCCGACGCCGAGGTGATCGTGTACTCGCGTACAGAGTGGGCGGCCTTCGTCGCGGGGGTGAAGGCCGAGGAGTTCGAGCCGACGGGCTGAGCCCGCGGCCAGGGTCCCGTTCCGTCGCTTCGGCGCGGGGCCCGTCCTGCGGCGGGGGTGAACTGGCTTGAGGGCGGGTTCGGTGGCGAGTTCGATGTTGGGCTCGGTGACGAGTTCGGTGGCGGGCTTGAACGTGCGGCGCGTCGGCCGTCCGCGCAGGTGAGAGGATGGCCTCCATGCCCCAGCCAGGCGAGCAGCCCGACTCCCGCGCCGACGACTCTGCCGGCGCTCCCGGTTCCCGCGCCGCCTCGGCCGCCGACAGCGCTGGGCCACGCGACCCCCGAGACTCGCGCGCCACCTCGGCCGCCGCCGGCCCCGGCACCGCCTCAACCGCCGCCGGTCCCGCCTCAGCCACTTCCGGCGCCGACCACCACCACCTGGACCACGCCGACTCCGCCGAGCGCACCCTGCCGGACCCGGTCGTGGACACCGCAGTAGGCTTCCTGGACCTGCTGGCCGAACCCAGCCGCCTGCGCCTGCTCTGGGCCCTGCGCGACGGCGAACTGGGTGTCAGCGCCTTGGCCGAGACCGCCGGCTGCACCCCCACCGCGGCCAGCCAGCACCTCGCCAAACTCCGCCTCGGCGGCCTGGTCGAACAGCGCGCCGACGGCCGCGCCCGCCTTTACCGCCTGCGCGGCGGCCACATCAGGCGCCTGGTCGAGGAAGTCGTCGGCCACGCCGAGCACGCGGTCCGCGGCATCCCCTACGACCTCTGATACGACCTCTGAACAGCCGCCCCGGCCAAGCCCCGCCTCACGGCAGATACCACTGCTGTGCCTTGTTCCCGGCCACGCAGGGCTTCAGCGACAACGCGTTCGACAGCCCGTTGTCCGTCAAGCACTGCCCGGCACCCTGGTTGTTGATGTAGAACGCACCACTCGGCGTACTCGAGTCCTGCGACAGCCACCACATCTGCGTCGCGGCGCCCCCGCCGTGCAGCAACGTGACCTTGCCCCCGCCGCCGTCGATCAACTGGTTGGTGTCCAGCCCGTCGCCGAACTCGTAGACCGCCTGCCCACCCGACGTCAACGCGGTGGCCTGAAAGCTCTGCCCAGCCCGCCCCGAAGCCGGCTCCACGGTCAGCTGCGCCCCGTCGCTGAAGATCGGCGCGCCGGCCGACGTCCCGAAGACATCGATCGCATCGCTGTCCCCGACGTTGGTGATGTACCCCGACTTGTGCGGCACGGCAGCGGACGTCGACACCGACACCGGCGGAGGCGGCACGTTCGCCGAGGACGTACCCCCCACCGTCACCGGCGACCGCGACGCCATCGACGACCCCGCCGAACTCGTCGACGCAGAACTCGCGGCCCCACTGCTCGACCGCCCGGGCGCCGAAGCCGTCGCCGAGGGCTTCGCGGCCACACTCGTCACCGACGAACTCACGATGATGGTCGACGTCTCGGACACCACCGACGTGACACTCACCTCGGAGGTCGAAACGGCACCCGACGCACTCGACGTGGCCTGCGTCGCCCCGACGACAGCCGCCGTAGACGACTTGCCGTGCGAGAGCGGATAAGCGACCGCGATCCCCACAACGACAACCGCACCCACAGCCGCCAGAACAATCGCCCGCCGCCGCCCGGGCTGCATCGGATGATGCGGCACGCCGAAGTCAGGACCATTGGGCTCATCAGGGCTGTCGAGGTCCTCGGCACCGAGCACGGTGAACGAGTCCTCCGGCACGACCCGGCCACTGCCCGCATCACCCTCGTCTGCATCAGAATCGTCTACATCGACGGGATCCAGCTCGACGCCTGCGTTGAAGGAGTCCAGCGGCATCGCGTGGCCGGGTGCGATGTGCGGGATCGCCTCGGTCTTCGGCTCAGACGCAAGATCAGGCTCGGGCTCAGCGACCGGGATGCCAGCTGGGCTAGCTTCCTGCGGCTCGGCAATCGCTGCCGGGCTGCGTGTTTCTTGCTCACCCGGCTCGGCCGGGTCGCCTGCTTGGTTTTCGCTTTGGTCCATCGAGCTCGGCGCGCTGGCTGCTTGCTGCCCACGCTTGCGCCACCGACCACCCAAACCGCCGCGCGCAGGCCGACTGACCTCACTCTCGACTACCGCACCCAGCTCAACACCCGAAGTAAAAGAGTCCTGCGGCACAGTCCGACTCCGCCACCGAGCAACTCCCGCTCGCGCAGCCCCGCCGACTTCCTCCGATTCCCCAGCTCCAGCCAAAGCTCCGGTAGCCGCGCCAGCACCATCTCCGGAGTCCGCTTCCACACCGGCGGTAAACGAGTCCTGTGGCACCACCCGCCCCGCCACGCCGCGCGTCCCGGCAGCCCGTCCACCAGTCTCAGCTTCTTCGCCCGCACCACCATCGGCCGGCGCCTCACCATCCGGCAGCGCCACCGTCTCATCCCCGACCCCACTCACGGTGAACGAGGCCCAGTCCGTCC